>CAYFSI010000015.1:0-23646 GCA_964345825.1 uncultured Staphylococcaceae bacterium
ACAAAATTACAAAATAAAAGGCTTCCAAGCAGGAAGCCGTGCTGTTAAGTTTGGGGCGAGTAACAGGAGTCGCACCTGCCAATGTCTGGTTCACAGCCAGATGTGTTAACTGCTTCACCATACTCGCCATGTATGCTTACAGCGTTTATTATAATAACAAGAAAGAGTTTACTTTGTAAAGAAAAAAAGTTTTTGCCATTTTTTCTTTTTCTCAGCTTTTATCACTTGGCTAAATTCAACGGAAAGAGGCAAAGAAAAAAAGGAATCAAAGATTCCTTTTATTGATTGAAATTAAGTGACTATTTCAAGAAAGCGCGATAAGCAAGATAAGCTTCATAGAGGTCAACTTTGCTGATGATTTCCATCGGGGCATGCATATTGAGAACGGCAATGCCGGCATCAATAACATTCATGTTGTAGTTTCCTAAAATATAAGCAATCGTTCCTCCGCCGCCTTGATCAACTTTTCCAAGCTCAGCTGTTTGCCAAGCTACATTCGCTTCATCCATGATTTTACGGATTTCAGCGTAGTATTCTGGATTAGCATCGTTAGAACCGCTTTTTCCCCGTGAACCAGTGTATTTGTTGAATACAATGCCTTCACCGAAATAAGCGCAGTTGCGTGGGTCATTTACTGAAGCATATAAAGGATCATAAGCTGCTGAGACATCACTTGATAGCATTTTGCTATTTTGTAGAGCTATTCTAGCTGCCCAAATTGGATTCTTATCTTTCAACAAATCAGCCAATTGGCCAATAGCGTTTTCAAAGAATAATGATTGAGCGCCGGTCGCACCAACGGAACCAATTTCTTCTTTATCGACTAAGATACAGCAAGAAGTGTATACTCCTACTTCGCTGTCTAAGAGAGCCATCAATGAAGTATAGGCACAGCTACGGTCATCATGTCCGTAACCTGCAATCATGCTCTTGTCTAGACCATAGTCGCGAGCTTTTCCGGCTGGGACGACTTCAATTTCAGCAGAGACGAAATCTTCTTCTTCAATTTGATATTTTTCTTTTAACAAACGTAAGACATTAGCTTTGACAGGTTCTTTTTCTTTTTCATCAACAGGAATGCTTCCTAAAGAGATGTCGAGATCTTCCCCTTCAATGGCTTTGCCTAATGGTTTAGCTTGTTGATCAGCGGAAAGGTGAACAAGCAAATCGGTTATGCCAACAACTGGATCATCTTCAGCTTCTCCGATGTTGACTTCAACAACCGTGCCGTCCTTTTTGCAGATTACTCCGTGTAAGGCGAGTGGAACAGTAACCCATTGATATTTCTTCACTCCACCATAGTAATGAGTGTCACCAAGAGCAAATCCTTTGCTTTCATAGACAGGGTTTTCCTTTAAATCAAGGCGAGGAGAATCAATGTGAGCACCAAGAATGCGCAATCCTTCGCTCAATGGTTTCTCACCGATGATAAAAGCAGCCACATTCTTATTTTTGTTAACAAAATAAATCTTATCACCCTTTTTTGCGCTCTTAATTTTATCAGCAGCGACAAATCCCTTTTTCTCTAATAATTGAATAGCGAAACGTGTGACAAGTCTTTCTGTCTTGCATTCGCTGAGAAAACGTTTGTAATCTTCGGCAAAATCAAAGACAACACTTTGATTGTCAGTGTATTTTTTCCAAGCATTTTTTCTATACATAATTAAGCCTCCGTATTTTTAAATAATATTCTACTCTAATATAAAATAAATTGATAGTGAGGTGCCATAAAAAAGAAGGAGACGAAGCTCCTTCTAATTTAATTAAGCAATTACTTAGCGGAAAGAATTTTCTTTGCGAACGCTAATTTCGACACGAACATCACGGCTTCCATATTTTTGGTTGTTGATGCCGCTTAGAACATCGTCAGTCTTTTCTTTGCCGACTTCGAAGAATGAGAAACGATCTTTGATGTAGACATCACGGAAGTCGCCTTCACTGATTTCGGAAGCGTGATTGGAAACAAACTTGATTAATTCATCACGGGTTAAGCCATCAACTGAACCGATGTTGATGAAGAATCTTTGATTGTTTGGATTGCTTCTGTAGACACGTCCGCCTTCTGGACGTGGACCACGTGGAGCAGCTGAGCTGCGTCTCATTTTGAAGAAAACCGCGCATAAATCTTCATCACTAGCGGAAACTCCTTCTTCGGCTAATTCAGCCTTGACTTTGCCTAAGACTTCTTTTTCATGTGATAAGTCTTCAGCTAAAATCTCTTTGATTGTGTCTTTTAATGAACTCATTTGTAATACCTCTTTCTTTGGATAAATGGTTGTCCCGGCTATAATCTATTATCTTTTTAAATTTTTTCATGAATCATACCGATGGATTGGTGTTAGACAAACACCGCTACTCACTTACGACTGATGAGTAGTTTGTTGAGATTTTTCTTAAAAATTAAAAACCATCTCACAATTTAATACATTATCACATTCATAGAATAAAAACTATTTATATTTAAAAATTAAAAATTTCTTATTTAACGAGTTTTGCCAGTCCGCTAAGAGAAGTTTCACGATAGCCTTCCTTCAAGTCTAGGCCAGTGGAATACATCGTCGCTAGAGATTGGTCAAAACTGACCTTGGCTTCTGTGGCAGGGATAATTTTTGCCAGTGTCGAGGCATTGATTGCCTTCAAGGCAAATATGGCGCATCTTTCGATACAAGGAATTTGAACATATCCATCGATCGGATCGCAAGTTAAGCCAAGGGAATGTTCCATCGCAATCTCGGCTGCTTGAGCGACATTATCGATTCCGATATCTTGAACATCAGCTAGCATGGCAGCTGCCATCGCGCAAGCCACTCCAATTTCAGCTTGGCAGCCACATTCAGCGCCAGAAATTGAAGCATTTGTTTTCGCGATAATTCCAATTAAACCGGCGACTAACAAACCTCGTACAATTTGTAGACGAGAATAGTTTTTCATTTTGAGATAAGTTATTGCTCCAGGAATGACACCGGCGCTGCCACAAGTTGGAGCGATGACAATTAAACCACCAGAGGCGTTTTCTTCAGCAACAGCAAAAGAAGCAATCGCTACATTCATATGAATGTTGCTTTTGCCATTCTTGGCTTTTCGCATGTTCATAAACATTTCTCGAGCTTTTCGCTCAACTTTTAAACTTCCGGGAAGCAAACCACTAGCCGAAATACCTCTTAATCGAGCATTTTCCATCGTTTGATAAACATTATCTAAATATGGGATTATGTCTTCCCCTTCTCGCATAATGACGTAATCTTCTAGAGAAATATGGTTCTTTTTGCAGAATAAAATAACTTCTTTTAGGTTATGTTCAGGATATATTTCCTGACCAATAAAATCATAGGCATTATCTTTGGTAACAATTGTGCCACCTCCGATTGAAAGAATGGTCTCTTTTTCGATGCTTCCGTCTTCCTTAGTGATGGTAAAAACCATCGTATTGGGGTGTTTCACTGGGGTTTCAAAATCAAATAATATCTCATGAGGGACGAATTTTAATTCATGATTGAGGGCAAAATCAGTCAAGTGACCTTTGCCAGTTAAGGCCAAAGATCCAAAAAGTGTGACAGAGATAAATTTACAATCAAGATACTTTTTCAAAATATATTGAGCGGCAAAAACAGGACCCATCGTGTGCGAACTGCTCGGGCCATATCCAACAACAAAGATTTCTTTGATTGATCTCATACACCTATATCTTACCTTTATTATTTGGTTTGTCTAACCAGAATTGAATTGCATCGTTGAAATAGTGGCTCCAAGCATCTTCGTGATGAGGCATACGGCTATCCACTATCAAGGCTAAACGATTAGGTTCGTAGCCAATTTTTTTAAAATAACTATGCATCGAAATGGTTGGAGAAAAGAATTGTTTTTCAAACCCTGCTGCTCCAGAATAAAAGAAAATTTTTCCTTTCATATTAATATGAGAAGAATGATGCTCTAAATATTTAGTCAGTTGTTTGCGAGGATACAATTGAAAAGCGGGAGAAAATGATAAACAAAAGGAAAAAACATCTGGGTAGGAGATATAACCATTTAAGGCAAATAATCCACCCATGGATGACCCTCCAATAGCTGAGATTTCATTCGTCGAAAAGTTGGCATCCACCAAAGGCTTTATTTTATTGACCAAAAACGTTAAGAATTTGTCTCCGTAGGCTCCAGAATTTGGTGCGCTGGTGATTGTTTTTAATTTGCTATCGTTAAAATCAATTTTAGGAAAGGAGTACTCGAGAATTCGATGAGTGGGATCTTTTGGGCAATCGATTCCAACAATTATGAATGATGGATATCCCTTTTTAATTAGTTCGTGCATCCTTAAATCTAATTTCCAATCTCCAAAAGCGCTTGTGTATTTATCGACAAGATTTTGGCCATCAGACATGTATAAAACTGGATACTTATTGGTTGGCTGATAATCCTCAGGAGTATAAAGTCGAATTGTTCGTTTCTTTTCAAAAGGAACATCGATATTAACTTTTGCCAAATAGACTTTTCCATATCGAACAGTTGTTGGCTTTCCTTGATAAAGGAGAAAAGGATTATTTTTATCCATATATAAAATCATCTTTCATTAGTAAATCTTTTACTTTTCGATATAAATCTTTTGAGCTTAGTTGGGAAGCATCAAAGGTAGGAAATGACCATTCCTTTATATCTTCTCGAGAGGAATTCACATACCGAGAAAAGGCCGAAAAGTCATGTTGCAAGCCCATGCTTAAATGAGTTTTATGACGACTTGGAACACGAGCTAGGAAGCGAGAAAAAAGCGTTTCCAAATCTGCGGTTAGATTGACAAAAATTGCTTGATATTGATACTTTTCAATAAGGTTTTGCAGTCTTTTTAAATCAGGATTATGAAAATTTGCTTCCAAAATCAAGCCAAGTTCACATGTCATTGCGACTTCGCAAGTACCAAACATTATGTCCATAGCAGAGCGGCTGAGTTTGAGGTTTTCTTCTCGAGAGGAAAAGCCAATTTGATCCGCGAGACACTCTTTGATTACATCCTTTTTAAGACATACAAAATGAGTATCTTCTTTTATGTTATCGGCGAGGGTTGATTTACCGCTGGCAATGTCTCCCAAAATGATAATTATTTTCTTCATATCTGCTTTCTATAGAATTAATTGAAAATATCAAGAGCCATTATTTTATCGGCAAAGAAAAATTTACCAAAGATGTATTTGTTGCACGCTGATTCATTGAAAACAATGAGATTTCCATCAGCATCAAAATCTAAATCTTCCATCATTGGAGGGGCCTGAATAACATCGGTTGGTGTATCTAAAACTAGTAGAGGAGCGCCATATAAAACTTCACCTGAATCACTAAGCTTTGAGGAGTCATATATGAAGAATCGAGATGATGCTATCCCATAGGAAGTTGAAAGAACGATTGTGCCATCATCATTGATGGCAAATCCTTGTACCTGATCACGAATCGATATATTGGCTAGTGGAACAACGCTTCCAATTCCATCATAATTGGTGTTAAAGAAAGAAACATTGTATTGAGACACAATGGCGTTATTATCGCCATACGGGTGATTACAAACATAGTTATGTTTAGCATCATGGAATTCTCCAACATATAAGAATTCTTCATTAGCGAAGACAAACGAGGCATTATTGTTGACTTCATAGCCAATGCCAATGTCGATTTGGCCTGTCGTATTATTGATGACTTGGGTATTTAGATCAATTACATAGATGTGTCCACCATCCGCGATATAAACATATGAGCCACTAGTGGCGACTCCTCCGACATGGCCAGTGAATGGTTCATCATCTTCATATAAAGCAAGAGATATTACTCCTTCTACACCATTGCCTACCGCATACAAGTAAGAACCTTTGTTACTATAACTTGTCGTTAAATAGACATCTTCAGTTTCTGAATAAGCTAGTCCTTGGGGGGTTGTCCCACTATTGATACCAGGAATCTGGGTTATTTCTTTACTAATGCGAAAGTATTCACTATAAATCGCATACTTGGCAATATTGCCTCCCCCAATAACAAGGACAAATAAACCAGTCAGAGAACCAAAAATTCCAATTAATACTTTTGCCCAAATTGGCAGCTTACTTTTCTTCTTCATATTAGGTACCTCAAGTATTATTATCTATTCAAAAATAGAATAAATCTATAAAAATGGAACGTGAAGAACCAACAGGCTTATTTTCTATCTTCGAAGCAAATAAAAAACCAGAAACGAGTTCTGGCTTTTTGGAAAAATTTTAGGATCTCGTCAATGTGATTGTCGCCGTGGCGGATGCTCCACTGCCAGTAATTACTACTGAGAATGACCATCCAAGATTAGTATTACTATTAAGCTTTCCGTTATTGACGAATTGAGACCCATAAGTGCTCATACTGAAACTTTGCCCATTTGTGAAGAGGTTACCTGCCGAGAAATCGGCAGTTGGCTTGAAGGTTTCAGCTGTGTTATTTCTTATTAATTGTAATAAGTTGTAATTGGCGTAGCTTTGTCCAAGAGGAGAAATATATGAGGTAGAGGAATCACCGGCCTTGTAATAAGTATTGCTCATCGCGTGATAAATGTTATTAAGGGAAACATTTGAATGTAGAGATTTGGAATATGAATATCCTGAATATGTTGTCAATCGAGCATCAACGTGCCATAAACGAATACCAGTTGTGCTTGGACCAAGAGGATAATTGTCATTATAGGTATAAGTTGAATCCATTTGATTTAATCCAGTCGGAGTATAAAGCTCTAATAATAAATACTCATCGAAAGGAGAATTATAAGCGTTCCAACTTGGGGTTAAGAGAATTAAATCATGAGTAGTTTGGAATGCTCCAATTGTAATTGACCCACTTGTTGTCGGGATATATGGATCAGCCCAACCGAGCGCCATTACTGAGTATGGGTCATGTCCACCGACGTTGTAGTCTTGCATGGAGAATCCTCCGCCTGGGCTGTAACTGCCACTATAGTCATAGTAATCATCTAAGCCGAAGACGTGGCCCATTTCATGGGTGAAGGTATGGGAGTCAACATTACAGTGAGAGGTATCACCACCGTTATAGCTTGTTCCAGCGCGACTTGTAGCCGTGCTTCTTCCATACATAAAGTCATATGAAGCCCAGAAGAAAGCATTAGCTTTTGGACTGCTCGTCGAAGCGGTGCCTTGTAACCAGTAGCAATAGGCCCATAGATTTTCATAAGAACTTCTGGCAGCTGAGTAATCAGGTGCGCCAGGAATGAGCAGTACTCCATCAAGGTAGCCATCACCATCAGTGTCATAATTTTGTCTTGAATCAATAGGATTGTTGGTGAAATACCAGTCAGAGGCGGTTGTAACCAAAGTGGTAGTCCTGGTTTGGCCTTGTGAAGCATCGCCGTAATAGGCAGTATTTTGACCAGCATTGTACCATTCTGAGACAGTGCCAGTGAGGTTCACTCGCCCTTTTGACTCTTCATTGTAGAAGGATGATACACTATGCCATCCAGTTGAACTGGCTGTGCCAAAATAAACATCAGTAATATCCGAAAGAACATTGGCTTTTTTAGTTTCCGATGTGATATAGGTGCTTGAATCAGTGAACCAAACGGGAATTACGAGTAATTTTGGATCGCCACTTGAAGGGGTACTGTCGAAAGCATACATGTTGTTATTCGTATAATCGGTATAGTCATAAGCCATTGCTGTCTTTTGCATGACCGGAGCGGCTGTAACATTGACAGTACATGTATCGGTAAATCCACCACTTGTGGTTGTGACGGTGATTTTAGCTGTGCCAATTGATTTTGCAGTGACAAGACCAGAAGTGCTGACCGAAGCAACGCTTGGAGCGGTGCTTGCCCAAGTCAAGGCTTTATTAATGGCATCGTTAGGAGTAATGTTTGCCACTAATGTCGCGCTTTGTCCAACTTCTAAGGATAGACTGCCTTGGTCGATTGATACGCCAGAAACATTAACAGCAACGACAGTAACAGCGATGTTGCAATAGATGGAAGAATTAGTGGAATCATAAACTTTGAGAGTCCAGTTCCCCGCTGTTCCAAAGACATTGGTTATATCGTAATTGATTTGCCCAGGAGTAATAAGAGCGAGACTTAATCCATAAGAAGATAAGTCAGCATATGCTAAATTTGAGGCGGTTGAGCTATCGCTAAAGGTGAGATCAACCAGTAAGTTATCAGTCAGAAGAAGTGTGTCACTTGTGGTGAATTGATCCTCGGCGAGAATTGCTTCAATAGAACTGATAAAAATAGTGTTTTCTCCAACAATTAAACTGATACGAACAGGGATGTAAGATTTATAAGAGACACTTAAGGTATAATTTCCTGCGCTTCCAAAGGAAGAGGAGGAGGAAACAACCTCATTTTTTGAATTTTTGATGGTATAAGTAAAATTGTTACTTCCAGTACCTTTTGTAAGACTAGAAGTCGTTCCATCAGAGAAATGGGCGGAAACAATTAAACCATTATCATTATCGAAAATACTTCTTTCTTGATAACTAGAAGCATTGCTATCGGTAGCCGTGAAACCAACCTCATCAACTGGAGCGGGGATTGTTTTTCCTTGCGAATAAAGCATGATGCGATAAATAGCTAAACGACGTTTAGAAACTGTCGAAAAAATCAAACTCGATTGTTTGGCTTCAAATGCCCATTCAAGGGTTTGCGCTGAATCAATATCGGCCGCGCTTCCACTTCTTTTTGCAGTAAATCCTTTGCTAGTTGCAGAGGCTGAAGATCCTGCTATAGAAAGATTTGATGTTCCTGTATCATAAGCTAAGCCAATAACCGATATTTTATCAACTTGAAAGGCTGATAATAGATTAATAGTCAAGGTACCATTATTTTCTGAAGAACCAAGACCAATTCCACCATATCTTTTTTGATACGCTTTACTACTCGTAATGGTGCTTGCCACATCAATTTCATTTGTATGTGCTAAATCGGAATAACTTAAACCATTTACGTATGTAACGTTGGTCTCCGTGGTTGTTACAACATCCGCGACATTGGCGGGATTCCAAAAATCTATGACGCCAATTAAGGCGCCTTCGTAGTTACCATCAGCTTCTTCATTAACAGTGCAGGTATATCCATATGAGACGCTATACAAGTCGACTTTTGCATTTAAAGCTGAGAACTCAACATAATATGGATGAGAGGATAAAGTATAAGTTTGTTCCGAAACAGCATCGTTATACGCTCCCCAAGTAGAAGCATCATATGAGGTGCGAAAGCGGAGAGTTCCAGTTGTTGAAAAATTAATTGATAATTCTTCTATTGAAAGAATGTGATCAGAGTTAACCAATATACCACTATTTTCGATTGTGCAATGCCCACCAGTTAAGGGGGAGACATTTGTGTAGTTAAACTTAACTGTCCATTTTCCACTATCTGTCGATATGGAACGCTCAGTTGAAGAATAACTTGTTGTAATCCTATTTGAAGAATCTAGTGTTAAACCATAGGTGACAGGCTCAGCAAGTTGAGAGAAAATTTGTCCCGAATAATTAGCTATGCTGACTCCAATTGCCAATGCGGTAAAAGATGTCATAAAGCCAAGGGGAATACGTTTGTATTTCATTGATATACTCCTTAGCACAATTTTTTTTATTTTACACAAAAGGTTTTCTTAAGAAAAGAACTATTGAATATTTATTTGTTCAATTTAAAATAGTTTCGTTCCCATCAAATAAAAAAAGGAGAGTTCAGAAAGGGGGTCTGAACTCATAAGTTTAATGAATGCAAAAGCCCTTTTTCCCTTGCTAATGCACTCAAATACAATACGCCAAAATAAAGTATATTGTAAGTAAAAAGCACTTTTTATATCAGAAATATCTTCTCTTCAAAAAAGGTTTTGCTCTTTTGAGTCAAATCTTCGGAAGTAGAACATAATTAGTGTATTAATCTTTTATTTTTCCAGTTTTTCTTTATTATTAAATAGGGAACAACCACCGACTTATGAGAAAGAAAATTGATGATTTAACAAAAGCTAAGCTCATTTATTCCGGAGAGATTTTCATTTTTGCCATCGTATTTTTGACTTTGGGAATTCTATTTCTCGTAAGAATTATCGATGTTCAGGATTATAAAAAATGGCTTTTTCCAATTTTAACTTTGGTGGGTGGTTTGTGGAATATTAGTGAACTGATTTGGGCACTATCTTCTCCAAAGAAAAGAAAGAAGACTTCTCTTTTAGATAAATTTCTTTTATTGCCTGCTTCAATAGCGTTTTTATCCTTTGGAACCTATGCCTTAATCGTTATGATAGTAAATCCTTCATCGACCGTTCTAGATAACTTTTTCCCCGTCTACATTGGAGTAGCGCTTTTATACTCTTCTCTTATTTATTTCTTCCAATCTATATATCATTATTTCGTTCCACTTCCCGCATTGCTAATTGCGATTGAAGAGGATCGAAAAAGCCAAGAAAATAAACAAAAAATCCTCGATGAGAATATCCCAGATAATGAAAATAATGATAATTCTGATGAATAGTTTTTGATTTATTTTGTCTATCGGTTAATTAACTAATTTCTGTATAAAATTACTAAAAAAGACCAAATGCAACCAATAATTGCGGTTTTTTTATTAAATTTTGTCAATTCTACTCCCTTGTTCTCGTTGGTAGAGTGACATTTTTCTATTCTCTTTTCAATCATTCAACCTTTAGATAGGTAAAACATAGTTTAATGGCTAAAATGTTTGAGACCCAAGGAGGGGCCTTTATGAAAACTAATATTATTCCAATTTTCTTCGCCACTGATGACAAATATTTAGACTACTTGCTTGTCACCCTTGCATCGTTAAAAGACCACGCTAGTAAGAATAACCACTATGACCTTTATGTTCTTTATGACCGTATATCCTTTTCTAATCGCAAACGCGTTAAAACTTTTGAACAAGATAACATTACTATTAAATTTGTAAATGTTGGCCTTCGTGCTATGCGCTTAGGAAATAATTTAGGAATTAGAGATTATTACACTAAGACCACTTACTTCCGCTTATTACTTCCAACTTTATTCCCCAAGTTAGACAAGATCTTATACTTGGACTGCGACATCGTTATTTTAGAAGATGTTGCTAATTTATATAACATTGATGTCGGTGATAACTTAATCGGCGCTTCACCAGATTACGCTGTCAACAGCGTTGAAGAATTCGCTCAGTACGTCGAAAACGCTCTTGACCTTCCAAAGATTCGTTATTTTAATGCTGGCATTATCATTATGAATCTTAAGAGAATGAGAGAAACTTATTTCGAACAAAGAGTCATCAATTTAATAAACACCATGACTTTCATGGTAGCTCAAGACCAAGATATCCTTAATGTCATCTGCAAAGGCCAAGTCCAATATTTCTCCTGGGATTGGGATGTCATGCCAGTCGGAGCTGAAATTAAGAACCCAAAATTAATTCACTATAATTTGATTTTCAAACCTTGGAGAATGGATGGCGTTCTTTATGAAGAACATTTCTGGAAATACGCTAAAATGGCTGGTGTCTATGAAAAGATTATCGCCAAGAAAGGCATCATTAGTCCAGAACAAAATGCTAAAGAATGGGCTGAGCTCAACAATTTGAAAATGGGCTGTTTGATGGAAGCTAAAAATTTCGAATACTATCGTACTAATATTGAGAAAAGTAAGAGAAGGGAGGAGGATTTGTGGGCGCTTCAACTCCAACTTCAGAATATCGATTAAAAGTTCTTGATAGAATTAAAGAGCTGGAAAGGATGGGTCGCTTCGATAAGGATGTCGAAGATGATCCTCCTTTTGACAAACTTAAAAAGGGCGAGGTTGATTATCCCCGTCGTCGTCTATCAAGCAAAATCAAAGCCTGGTGGGCAACAAAATACTCTAATCGTTTCTTTGGCAAGATGCTAAAGAATAAGCAAGTTATCATCGACGATATTGTCGGTCTTGAAAATCTAAAGAACTTAAAGAGTGGGGCAGTTCTTACTCAAAATCACTTCTCACCATTTGATGGCGTTCCCATCCATGTGGCGATGAATAAAAATTTTAGGAAGAAAAGACTATACACTCTAATTCGGGAAGGTAATTTTCGTTTTCCAGGCATATTCGGATTTTTCATGCGCAATTGTTACACCATTCCTCTTGCAAGTGACTATGAATTGTTCAAAGAGATGAAACAAACCATCGATGATACTTTGAAAAATGGACATTTTTTACTCGTTTATGCTGAGCAATCGATGTGGTGGAATTACCGTAAGCCAAAACCATTAAAGCCTGGTGCAGCCACTTTTGCGACTCAAAATGGAGTGCCTCTTGTCCCCATGTTCATTACTATGAAGGATGATGACACTGTCGATCAAGATGGATTGCCAATTCAACGTTATACTCTTCACATTTTGAAACCAATCTACCCAGATCCTCTTAAGAGTAAAAAAGAAAATATTCGATTAATGATTGAAACAAATGAAAAAATGTGGAAACAATGTTATGAAGCGAATTATCAAATTCCTTTAACTTACGAGACGGAGAAATAACGGCATGCTCATTTATTTGACAATAATTATTTTAGGAACAGCATTTTGCGCCGTGCTTAATATTTTTTTCAACCCTATGAGGGAACCTTGGTATTTCTACGCTATTTATAGTGTGATTATTACAATATCACTGATTTTAATCGACGCCCTTGTGGCCTTGATTGTTCGTAAGATGCCAGAAAGAATGTTCGTCAAAGACAAATATATCTATCGATTAGGAAAACGAGAGAAGAAATTTTACGATCTAATCGGAGTAAAAAAGTGGAAAGAAAAAATTCCTGAATTGGGTGGTTTTACTTCCTTTCATAAAGATCACATCGCCGACCCTTTCAATAATGACTATCTCAATCGTTTTATCCTCGAAGCCCACTATGGCATCAGCATTCACTTATGGAGTGTCCCTTTTGGTTTCTTAGTAATCTTTCTTGATTACCGAATGTTCTTAGGGACTAGCAACCTATTCCTAACCATGGCGATACCCCTAGCGTGTATCAACGCGGCATTAGTTGTCGCTCCAGCTTTTATATTAAAGTATAATCTTCCTAAATTAGTGAAGATTCGCGATCATAATCTACGTCAGCAAAAATTGGCAAATGAAAAGTCTCCCAGTTAATTGAGAGACTTTTTTAATTTACTTTTTCTTGGCTTGATTAGCAACACTGAGGATCTTTTCTTGAATGGTTTTTGGATCGCCGATGTATTCATGAGAGATCACTTTCATATTATCATCAAACTTGTAGACGAGTGGAATTCCAGTTGGAATGTTAACCCCGACAATGTCATCATCAGAGATCCCATCGAGAAATTTAACTAACGCTCTTAAAGAGTTTCCGTGGGCAGCGATGAGAACATTTTCGCCTCTTTTTAAACGAGGAAGTATTTCTCGATCATAGAAAGGAATGACGCGTTGAACAGTATTGTATAGCGATTCGGCTAACGGGATATCCTTTTTGTCGACTTTTTGGTAAGCAGGAGCAAAAGCGGCATTCCTCTTATCATCTTCTTCAAGAGATGGCGGTGGTACATCGTAGGAACGACGCCACAATGTGACTTGGGCATCACCGTACTTAGCGGCAGTCTCGGCTTTATTAAGTCCTTGGAGAGCTCCATAATGACGTTCATTGAGTTCCCAAGTCTTATATACTGGCAAAAATTCTCTGTTCATCTCGGCTAAAACGAAATTGAGGGTGTGAATGGCACGCTTAAGATAGGATGTGTAGCATACATCAAATTCGATGCCACTCTCTTTTAGAGCTACGCCTCCGGCTTTAGCTTCTTCAACACCAGCGGCGGATAAATCAACATCAGTCCAACCAGTGAAAAGATTAAGTTTGTTCCATTCGCTTTCGCCGTGGCGGACGAGCACTAAGATTCTTTCCATAATATTCTCCTTTATGTCTTAAAATTATTTTTAATAATCCTTATCTATTTTACCTATCCAATGAAGACAATTCAACATTCTAATAAGAATAGATTAGGTGGAAAATAAGTTCTTAATCGCATAGGGTTTCCTTTTTTTCTTTTATTAATATATAATAACAACAGAAAATAGGAGGCAATTATGCCATATATTAGTTCAATTCACGCTCGGGAAGTTATCGACTCACGTGGCAATCCCACCATTGAAGTGGAAGTCACTACTGAATCTGGTGCTTTCGGAAGGGCTATTGTTCCCTCAGGTGCTTCGACTGGCGAAAGAGAAGCATTAGAACTCCGTGATGGAGATAAAAAACGCTTTGGTGGTAAAGGTGTTTTAAAGGCTGTTGAAAATGTTAACAGTATTATCGCCCCAGAAATTATTGGATTACCTGTTGATCAACAAGTTTTAATCGATGAAACAATGATTAAATTAGATGGTACAGAAACCAAAGAAAAACTCGGCGCAAACGCCATTTTAGGTGTTTCTCTTGCTGTTGCGAGAGCGGCTGCTGATTTCTACGGACTTCCTTTATACAAATATCTCGGTGGTCCAAATGCGAAAATGTTGCCAGTTCCAATGATGAATGTCATCAACGGTGGTAGCCACGCCGATAGTTCTGTCGATTTCCAAGAATATATGATTATGCCTATCGGAGCCAAATCATTACGCGAAGCTCTCCGTATGGGTGCTGAAACTTTCCATGCTTTAAAGAAAGTCTTGAAAGATAAAGGCCATGTCACAGCCGTTGGTGATGAAGGCGGATTCGCTCCAAATCTCGGAAGTAACGAAGAACCATTAGAAGTTATTGTCGAAGCTATCAAGAAGGCCGGCTATGTTCCTGGTAAAGATATTTGCTTGGCCATGGACGTCGCAGCAAGTGAATTCTACAATACCGAAACCGGTATGTATGAACTTAAGAAGTCCAAAGGTGGCAATTTAACCACTGACCAAATGATTGACCTACTCGCTTCCTTTGTTGAGAAATATCCTGTTATTTCCATCGAAGATGGATTAGGCGAAAGAGACTGGGCCGGTTGGAAAAAGCTCACTGATCGCTTGGCTAAAAAGATTCAAATCGTCGGTGATGACTTATTCGTTACCAATCCTAAGATTGTTAAGAAGGGCATTAAGGAAGGTCTCGCTAATAGTGTTCTCATTAAGCTCAACCAAATTGGAACGCTTACCGAAACATTGGATTGTTGCCAAGAAGCTGAAAGAGCAGGCTATACCTGTGTCGTCAGCCATCGTTCAGGTGAAACCGAAGACACCACTATTGCTGATTTAGTCGTCGGATTAAATGCTGGACAAATCAAGACTGGTTCAATGAGCCGCACTGATCGTATCGCAAAATACAATCAATTGATGAGAATTGAAGAAGAATTAGGTGAGACCGCCCAATTCAAAGGCAAAGAAGTCTTCTACAATTTAAGATAGTTCTCAAACTAATAAAACTAAACCCATCCGACCGATGGGTTTTTATTTTTTGCTTAATTGAGTTTGAAATTATTGATGATAAGTGTTCGAATCGTTTTTAGCAATAATGATTTACTATGTAAAGAAAGTTTTCGATAAATATTGAAAGCGCAGGAGGTATTCTTCTTCAAATCGTTTAGCGTCTTAGCGGAGCACGATTTTACTGCGTTATTAAAGTCGATAACGAAATCTTTTCTTTTCTCGTAGCTCTGCTCATAAACCATCTGATTCAATACACTTATTGTCACTAGACTCCGGGAAGAGAATTCTTGTTTTTTTGCTTTTTGGAGATGTCCACCATCAGTCTTCCAAGTGTGAATATCATGACAAAATAGACCAGTCTTGTTACATGAGATAATCATCCGATTCTTAATTGGTTGTTCAAGCAAATTGCCGACTAGACAATCATAAGGAGCGATGAGAATGGTTTTCTCTTCTAGCTCTTTAAATTTTTCATAATCGAAAGTATGAGGGTAAAAGCCTGTTCCGTCATAGGAATAAATCTTTTGAATTCTACTTTTATAAATTTTTTTACAATATGTAGCAGCGTAGACACAGAGGTTACCACCCTTAGAATGACCCCCTAATATAAATGATGCTTTTGGGTATTTTTCCATCATTTTATTTAAATAATCATTAGCAAATAGTTGAGAAGGCATGTTTTCTTCAAGAAAGAGATTCAAATTTTCCATCCAACCCATCAATGAATCATCGGTTCCTCGAAAGCATAAAAACATTAAATTTTTGTCAATATGATAGCAAATAGCTGCGAATTGAATGTTTTTTGTCTCATTATTAATTTCTTCAAAGTCTGAAATAATGATGTCTTTGTAGCGAGTGGTGTTATGGATTTTTTCAGCAAGTCGAAGAGGCTTAGTGCCTAGAAATAAACCCTGACTTGTCTTTTTAAGACTCGAGTTTGAGAGGAGATTTTTGAAAAATAAATCGAGAGGGATTGACTCAGGATTGGATAAACGGGAAAGGCTGGTTTGAAAGTCACAATAAAGAATATTAGAAAGAATCAAACCATCAGTCACATCGAATGGTTGGTCTTTAAATGAAACATCTCCGCAACCTGTTGCACAATCTAAAAGAGCCATATTTTCCTAACATAATTATTATAGATGTTAAAAAGGCCTTTATGGATAATGTTTTATTCATAAAAGAGAGTAAAATAGATTTAAATGGATAATTTAAGCAAAAAACAAAATGAGAAAAAAGCCCGCCTCAATAGTGCATTAGTGTTTATTATCCTATTAGCGATTGTCTCGATGTTTTCCGACATGACTCATGAAGGATCCAATTCCATTATCGGGGCATATCAGGCAATCATTGGAACTTCTCCATTTGCTATTTCGGTAGTAAGCGGTTTGGGAATGCTAATCGGGTTCACTCTTCGTCTCTTGACTGGTTACATCGTCGATAAAACGAAAAAGTATTGGTTATTTACTATTCTTGGTTATGTCTTTGATTTAATATGGATTCCACTTTTGGCTCTTGTTCCAGAAAACGGGTGGCTACTAGCCTGCGCATTCATTTTGATGGAAAAAATGGGAAAAGCGATTAAAAAACCAGCAAAAAACGCTTTGGTAAGCTTTGCTGCCAAGAAAAATGGAACGGGAAAATCTTTTGCTTTTAGTGAACTTTTGGATCAATTAGGGGCATTCATCGGGCCATTAATTCTCTCGGGTACTTATTTAGCCACCTCTTCGCTCAGTGAATACAATCGTTATCGAATTGGATTTTTGATTCTTGGTATCCCGGCTTTGATTTGCTTTATATTTTTGTTTACTGCCCGCATCAAATATCCTCATCCCGAAACATTTGAAGAAAATATTCCTCAAAAAAAGAATCTGTTTTTAATAAACGTTTTGTACTTTTCTTGATTGGATCATGCCTTCTAGCCTTCGGATTTGTCGATTTTCCTTTGTTTATCGCTCATGTCGACTCTTTGAATTTATTTAAAGTGGAATATTTGCCACTTATTTATTCTTTCGCAATGTTAATTGATGCGATAAGCGCTTTGGTTTTTGGTCTTATTTATGATAAAAAAGGTTTTCTTTCAATTGTCATTGCTACCCTTTTGACATCATCGTTTGCCTTTTTCTTTTTCTTTTTTAATCAGTACTGGTCAATTTTTCTCGGAGCGGGACTATGGGGAATCGGCATGGGGGCTCAAGAAAGCATTGTCTTAAGTGGCGTGACTGATTTAACTAATAAAAATAACCGGGCTAAGGCATTTGGAATATTTGATATCCTATTTGGTACATTTTGGTTCCTCGGCTCCCTTGTTTATGGTCTTTTATATGAAGCCTCCCTCCTAGCTCTCTCACTTATCTCATTTTTGTCTATCTTATCTAGTTCCGGCTTGTTCATTTACATGCAAAAGAAAAAGCTAGGCATTGATTTAAATAAAAAAGTTCCATTAGTTAAATAGAACTATAAATATTTTAGTGGTACGCCAAGCAGGAATTGAACCCGCAACCCTCAGATTCGAAGTCTGATACTCTATCCAGTTGAGCTATTGGCGCACGAAAATATCATATCACAAAGGATGTTTTTTTATTCACAAATTTTTACTTTTTTAAGTGCCTAATTTATATCTTAAAAAATGAGTGAAGTAGATAAAAGAGAGTATTACTTTATAATATAAAAATATTTATATATAGTGAATGTAGATTAAGGAAGAAACTTTATGAAACCAAAATATGCGATTCTTGTTGTTGATATGCTCAATGACTTTGTGACCGGAGCGTTGAAGTGTGAAAGAGGCCTCGCTATTGTTCCTCATACTAAGAAATTGCTTGAAGGTGCAAGAAAGAATCATGTCCCTGTCATCTTTTGTAATGATTCCCACCTTCCTAACATTGACCACGAACTAAAATTGTGGGGCAATCATGCAATCAAGGGAACTGAAGGGGCCAAAATCATACCTGATTTAGGACCTAAGTCAATTGATTATATCGTTGAAAAACGCCGCTACAGCGGATTTTTCCATACCGATTTGGACTTGCTGTTAAAAGAATTAGGAGTCGATACTGTTATTCTAACTGGGCTTCACACCCATATGTGTGTCCGACACACAGCGGCAGATGCCTATCAATTAGGTTATAAAGTTATCGCTTGTTCTGACGCTACTGATTCATTTACAAAGGAAGATTATGATTCCGGTATCAAATATCTAAAAGAGGTATATGATGCCAATATATTCACTTCCGAAGAACTAGTAAAAATCTTTGAAGGACAATAAGAGATTAGATATGAAAAACTCAGGACTGAACCTGAGTTTTTTTATTCTAGAAATATTGTTTTAATTCATAGTCAGTAACAACTAATGAATATTTACTCCATTCAATGCTCTTACTAGCAATTAACTTTTCACTGACATGTTTGCCCAAAGCATCCTGGAGGAGAGCGTCTTTTTTGAAGTCCTCAAGAGCATCTTTCAAGCTTTCAGGAAGACGAGTAACTTTTAATTTATCAAGGTCATGATTAGTGAGGGAGAATAAGTTGTCTTGTACAGGAGCGATCACTTGGTCATCTTTGAGATTGAGAATTCCATCAAGTCCAGCAGCAAGAATGGCAGCTAAGGCTAAGTATGGATTAGCCATTGGATCAACAGAACGAATTTCTGTGCGAGTGCTTGGTCCATGGCTAGAAGGAATTCTAATCAGTGAAGAACGATTCGAATCACTCCAGCATGCGTAGATGGGAGCTTCATATCCGGATACTAAACGTTTATATGAATTAACAGTGGGATTAAGGACAAAGGTCAAAGGGCGAATATGTTTAATAATTCCAGTAATCCATTTTAAGCAGAGCATAGATAGTTTGCTTGGATCGGAAGCATCGGCGAAGAGGTTTTTGCCTTTTCCGTCGGCTAAGGAACAGTTTGTATGCATTCCACTACCAGCGATGCCTTCGACTGGTTTAGGCATAAAGGTAGCAAAATAACCATGTTTTCGAGCAATGACTTTAACAACTTGCTTAAAGGTTTGAACTCGATCACATGTTGTTAGAACATCATCATATTTAAAATTAATTTCATTTTGGCCAAAACCAGCTTCGTGATGGCCGGTCTGAACAACAAAACCAAGTTTCTCTAATTCCAAAGCGATATCCCTTCGAACGTATTCCGCTCCATCAAGAGGGGCAAGATCAAAATAGGAAGCACGATCGATAAAAGCGCTAATATCGGGTTTGCCATCAGGGCCAAGTTTGAAGAGATAGAATTCTGGTTCAAAACCGACATTGAAGGTTTCAATTCCCGCTTCCTTCATCTTTTGAATATTTTTCCTTAAAATAAAACGAGGATCTCCAACAAAGGGTTCGCCTTTAGGAGTATAGACATCACAAATTAAACGCGCCACTTTTCCATATTGAATACCTTCAAATGTAAGAATCATCCAAGAATTAAAATCTGGGCGAAGATACATATCAGCTTCTTTGATACGGACAAAACCTTCAATGGAGGATCCATCAAACATAATTTCCCCATTGAGAGCTTCGTTCAATTTATTGGCCGGGATTTCAACAGCCTTAATCGTTCCCAATATGTCAGTGAATTGTAAACGAATATAGCGAACATCTTCTCTTTTAGCCATCTCAAGGATGTCTTCGCGTGTGTAATTGTCCATATTATGTCCCCTTATATGGAAAAGTTTAGAGCGAGAAGGACTTTAACGCAATAAAAAAGATAACTTTGACATGTTTAATGTTGAAATAATCAAATGTTTTTCGGTCTTATAAGAAGCAAATTTTTAAAAGCTTTATGGTTTCATATGATGGCATTTTTCTATTATAATAATCACGGGAGAAATTTTATGATCGTTAATATTAAAGAAAAATTGGTCATGTTTCACGAAACAGACTACAGCCAACCATTATTTGAAGGGGAAATTCCTCTTACTAACGGTATGTCATACAACTCTTATCTTTTTTTAGATGAGAAGACTTGTTTGCTCGATACTTCCGCCCGCGAAGTAAAGGAGACATTTGTTAAAGAATTGAGTGATACTCTCAATGGAAGAGACCTCGATTACATTGTTATTCATCATATAGAACCCGATCACACTGCTTCAATAAGAGATGTCTTGAAGAAGTACCCTCATGCCCAAATCTATATTTCGATGATGGGCTCCGTTTTCTTCAAAAACTTTTTCCCTGATTTAAGTGATCTAAAATTCAATATTATCAAAGAAGGGGACACTCTTCCTTTAGGAAGTCATACCATTCGATTTATTGCTGCTCCAATGGTTCATTGGCCTGAAGTCATGATGAGTTATGAAATAAATAGCCAAATCTTATTCTCCGCTGATGCCTTTGGCTCTTTTGTCACCTCTTCAAATCCTTATGAACGCAATTATATAGACAAAGTTTCATTGCTTAGCGAGTCGCGACGTTATTTCACCAATATCATTTCGAAATACGCCCCAAGCGTTCTCAATCTCATTCAAAAAATTAAGCATCTCCCCATTAAGATGATTTTATCCTTACACGGTCTGGTTCACGAGCAAAACATCGCTACCCTATTTTCATGGTATGAGAAATGGTGTGCTCATATTCCCGAAGAAAATGGTGTTTTGATCCTATACTGCAGCATTTATGGCAACACCAAAGAAGCCGCCCTGTATCTTGAAAAAGGTCTAAAAGCCAGAGGTATCAAAACCACGATACATACGCTCAATCTTGTCGATGTTAGCTACGCTCTATCAGATTCATTCATCTATTCAAAAATCATTTTACTCGCCCCAACTTTTAATGTCAGTCTTTACCCTAAGATGGAAATATACCTCCGAACATTAGTTGAACATGGAGTACAAAATAAACATTTCTACTTAATTGAAAATGGTAGTTGGGCTCCTCAAGCTAAAGAATTGATGAAAAAATACCTCAACGAATTACAAAATTGCACGATAGACCCACTATCTCTTACGATTAAGTCCGCTCTCAAAATAACAGATTATCCAATCCTCGAAGAAATAATTAAAAACGTATAAAAAAATGTCAGCCTTCAAAAGCTGACATTTTTTAATTATTATTCTTTTTTCAAGCTTGTCATATGCTCGACTGGCATTGTGAAACAAATACCATTCACTGGGGTATTTTTTCCTAATGATTTGTCAATCGCTTCGATGGTGTTTTTTGCCACTTCTTGAGAGACAACACTGATGATGATTTCGCGTTCAGGCTCATAATGTATGCCTAAAAATGAAGAGTATTTAGCTCCCGATCCACGCGCAGAAAGAATGGTTGCTCCAGTTGCTCCACAGTTCTGTGCAACTTCAACTGCTTGGTCAGCAAATCCGGCGTTAACAATGATTAATAAAGCTTTCATGTCTTGATACTTTTCCATAATAAGTCTCCTTAGTGATAAATATTCTCAATTGGAATGGTGAAGGCAAAGCCTGTGTTGGCTTGGTTGAACTTAAACTTTTCTTCTAACAGCAATAAAATATCCTTTACCTGTGAAGCGCGAACGAAGGCGGTAATAATGACTTTCCTTGGTTCGGTCGAAAAAGGAAACAATGTGGCGAGTTTACTGCCATCGAGAGAGCCATGCCCGAACATAACATTCAAATAATTCGCGTTATTGTCATGCAATTCGCTGACTAATTTGTCTTTTTGTTCACGCGGAGCAATAACCATTAGATACACTACTTGATTATTCATTATTTCTTCTCCTCGCTTTCTGGTGAGTTGTTTTGAGTTAACAAAGGATTAATTTCGTCTTCGTACGCTTGATTGTTAAGAGCTTGAATTTTCTTAATTTTCCTCTCATATATTATACCTAAAATTTGGACAATTATTAAGGGAGTGACAGAGACGAAGGCAATCATACCAAAACCCTGCTCCAATATATCCTGACCCAATGCTTGGCTCACACCAAGCGTTAAGGGAGTAAGAAACGCGCTGGTAATCGCTCCGCCAGTAACGCCTCCTGAATCAAATGCCAATCCCACGAAGAGTTTGGGGGTAAAAAACAAAAGCGTCAAGGCAATCACGTATAAAGGAACTATGAAATACAAAAAGGGAATTTCAAATATCACTTTGCACATGCACATAATGCTCGCTAGCCCAATTGATAAAGCTAGGCTGAGTTTAATGACTCTCTTTTTTAAGAATCCATTGGTAATTTCTTCAACTTGCTCACCTAAAACAACGACGGCAGGTTCAGTCAAAGTGATGGCGAAACCAAGAACAAAGCTAATCGGAATGAGAAACCATTTATAAGTTTCATTCTCAATAAATATCTTGCCAATATAGTTTCCCGCAAAGGCAAAGCCAATGTCGATTCCAAATAAGAAAATAAACAGACCAACAAATACTACTATGCTACTCAAAAGGATGCCGACAATCTTTTTCTTTGGCAATTTAATAAAGAAAAACTGAAAAAAGAGGAAGATAATTATAATTGGAGTCAGAGCCAGGGTGACAGATAAAAGGTTATTTCCTATAGTGTCCCAAATTCCCTTTGTTGCTTCAGGGGCGTAAGGAACGGTGACGACAGTTTGTAAAATTAATCCATAGATGAAAATGGCAATAATCGATCCGACACTGGCAATACCAAGAATTCCGAAACTCTCATCTGTCGTTTTATTTTTACTGACTGTTTTGCTAATGCCTAAGCCAAGAGCCAAAATAAAGGGAACAGAAACATCACCAGTCGTCGCTCCGCTCGCATCAAAAGCGAGGGCTTGATATTGGGAAGGAACGAAGAAGATAACTGCAAAAATTGCTAAATATAGGACAAGAAAAACAATTTTAATATTTATGTTCTTAATAGTGCGGTAAATAGCAAAAGCAAAGAGTGGCGATTGCAAGAGCCCTAATTAAGTAACCAGAGATTATTTTGGCGGACGAACCCACTGGCGCTCATGATTCAGTGACTGGACACCAAGTTTTTGACATTTTAAGGAAATTAGGCCAAGAAAAACTGGTTATTGTTGTCAGCCACGACCGAGAGACTGCAGAAGAGTACGCTGACCGAATCATTGAAATGAAAGATGGAGAAATAGTGAGTGATACATCAAAAGTCACTGTTCGTTCATGGTCGATTCTTATATAAATTTCTTTATCACTTTTTTCAAGTTGCTTTTGTATAACTTCTTTTGTTAAATTTTTGGCTTCTAAAACAAAATTATCAAAAGTTTCTGTTTTTAATGTTAAAATATCCACGGAAAGTCCTCCTGTCAGTGTGCTAACTAACATTGTAGAACTTTCCTTTTTATTTGTTACCTATAAAAAACTAACGGTATC
>CAYFSI010000016.1:0-22365 GCA_964345825.1 uncultured Staphylococcaceae bacterium
ATTGTTATCATGGCATTCAACATAGTTGATTGATTGATGGGCAAAGATGAATTTTGGTTCATAAGAGTGATTAATAACTGATCCATGAAAGATAAAATTGGCTCCAAAGCGATAGCTAACATCTCCATTAATGAAACCTTTTTGGGAAATCTTATCATGAAATGTTGGCCCCTTAGCGATATCTCGAAACATCTCATTAAAGAATCCATAATCCGGTAACAAAGCAGCATTGTCAGAACAAGCCTTTTCGTTTTCGGGTAAGTTAGCGTCCATGTTCCATCCTTCTCCATAGAAGACTAAATCACTTTTAATTTTCCGACATTCATCGGCTAGAATTCTCATTGTCTCAATGTCAAGTAATCCCATAAGATCAAAACGGAAGCCATCGATGTCATAAAGTTCAACGAGATTTTTTGCGCTTTCAACGATTATTTTGCGCGCCATGGGCTTTTCACTAGCAAAATCATTTCCACAACCAGAGGCCTGGGATAACATGCCATTTTTCTTTATTCGAAAGAAGTAGCCAGGAACAATTTTTTCTAAATCGCTTTCAAAGTACTCATAAACATGGTTGTAAACCACATCAATTATGGTGCGAATGTCGTTAACGTGTAATTCTTCCACCATGGTCTTAAATTCTTCCATACGAGCAAGTGGCTTTTCAGGAGAAATAGAATAAGAACCTTCAATAGCAAAAAAACTGATTGGATCATATCCCCAGTTATATCCAAGATGGGTTTTTAAATCAGGAACTCCTCGAAAATCGAGAATTGGATTTAATTGTACATGAGTGATACCGAGATATTTGAGATAATCAAGCCCAGCAGGATAGTTTTTCGCCGTTGTACGGCCTGATTCAACAAAACCTAGGTATTTTCCCTTTTGTTTTATGTTAGTGTGCTTACCTTCGGTAAAATCACGGACATTGGTTTCATATATCACACAATCAAGAAGATTGTTAATTTTGGTTTTTGGTTGATTGATAGGTAGGCTTTTTATCTTAGCAAGATCGACAACCGCAGAATATTGGCTATCTAAGGTAGTCGCTCTAGCGTAAGGGTCACGAGCCTGCCGAGTCATGCCATTATTTTCGACGAGATAACAATAACTAACGTTTTCAAAATCACCAGACAACGATATTTCATAAACACCCTTTTCAAGGCGATTCATCGGATAGACATCAAAATGTTTATCATCGCGAATAATTTTTAATACAACGGAAGTGGATAGGGGGGCCCAAACGCGAAAAGTCGTATTTTCCGGGGCATAGAAGTTTCCAAATGAAACTTCTGGGCAAGAAAAGAGATTCTCTGCTTCGGAAAAATGAATTGCCTGTGAATTATCAATTATTTGAAGAGGATAAGAAGGAATATAAAGAAAACATCGATGCCCAAAAGGATAATCTTCACTCATTTCTAATTCATAGAAATTGACATTCAAATTAGCGGCATGGCGAATAATTTTGAGTGTTTCTTTTCTCTTGTCGCCAATATAAAGGTGGAAATCGATGTTATCAGGAATAATGTTTTGAGTAAAAATTAATAAGGTAATACGACGCAATGAAATCAATTTAGCTTTAACAAAATAATTCATGTATTTTCCTCTATCCTATTGAACTGTAATCTTCACTGGTGGGGATATCATGATTGCCATTCGTTGTATCGTGCATTAAGACACGGCAACCTCGATTAGCTTCGACATCAGTGGAAACAACGCCTTCTTGTTGTAGGCGAGTAAAAAAGCGACGAGCGCGGTTAAAGCCAACCGCACATTCGCCCTGAATGCGGGACATTGACATAAATTCTTGGCCCATGACCCACTCTTTAACGCCTTGATATTTGGCTTCTTCAGCAGGATCTAGTGAAGCTGAAACATTTCCGTTCATCACGGCAGCTTGGCCGGCTTTGGCAGCTTCTTCCTCTAGGTTGAGGAATCTTTCACTATAGTTGGTTGAATAATGCTCTTTGAGATATCCGACAACTCGGACAATTTCTTTTCTTTGAATAAAGGCGCATTGGAGTCGAACAAGACCAACTCGGCTAACGAGAGGAGATTGAACAAGCATATCGCCTTTTCCGAGAAGTTTTTCTGCTCCTCCTTCTCCGAGGATAGTAATAGACTGGGTCACGTTTGATGTCGCTAAAGCGACATGGGTAGCAAGATTGCTCTTGATTGAACCAGTAATGATATTGGTGGTTGGACTCTGAGTGGATATTAGTAGATGAATGCCGCAAGCACGGGCCTTTTGACCTAATAGTAAAATAGGTTGAGTCGTTTCTTTGTGCGTTGTTACTAAATCACCAAACTCATCGATAACCACGATGATATATGGGAGTTTTGGTTTATGATTTTCTTCAGCATATTCGTTATATTCCGGTATTGAAGTGCATCCTCCTGCTTCTTCGAAGAGGATATACCTCTCGTTCATTTCTTCCACCATCTTGTTGAGGAATAAAGCCGCTTGGCTGGAATCACTCACAATGGGGGATAATAAATGAGGCATATCTCGATAGCGTACCATTTCCACTCTTTTTGGATCAATGATTGCCATGCGAAGGGCTTCCGGAGAATTGCGCATGACAAGGGTAGTGATTAAAGCGTGAATAAAGATTGATTTGCCACTTCCTGAAGTACCAGCGACTAATAAATGAGGGAATTCGTTGAAATCGGCATAGATGACATCGCCAGAGATGTTTTTGCCAAAGGCAACGGCGAGAGGATGTTTCTTCGCATCCGGAAGATTCTCATAGACTTCTTTGAAACCGACCGGAGTAATCGTAGCGTTAGGTATTTCTAAGCCAGAATAGATTTGTCCTTCAACAACCGGTTCAAATCGAGCGGGAACTCCACCTAATCTTCTCGATAAGTCATCGACAAGAATGTTGATCGAACGGGAAGAGACATTGCTTTCATAGCGAATATTAAAACGAGTGACAGCGGGGCCAATTGTGTAATCAATGACATTGGCTCCAATATTAAAATCGGCGAGGACTTGATTTATCAATACTGTTCTTTCATCAGCTACTTTTTTATTGACTTCGAGAGCTTCAGTCACTTCTAAGGTATCGAGTAGTTCGGGAGAAGGAGCGATCCATTTAACAGCTTTATTAACAACTGGCTGAGCAATAGTTTTTTCAATGTTTTCAGTTTCTGGCTCCGCTTTGTTAACGACTTTTCTTTCTACGAAAGTTGGCTTAATTTTCGCTAATTCAATATCAACGACTGGCTTAGCATCAAAATCAAGTTGTAATTGTTCGGGTTTGGTTGGCTGTTCGCTTATCACTGAAATAGAAACTGGCTGAGCAACGTTTTTGTCATCTTTAGGAGTGTTTGTAACAGGTGTATCCACTAATTCAGGATGAATGAAATGAGCTTTAACAAATCCTCCATCACGAGGGTAATTAGCGTTAATCGGTGAATTATCGGTTACGATCGGCCCGCCAAAAACCGGCTTCATTGTCGTTGGCTGAGGACGCTGGGTCTTTTTTTCTATTGAAAAATCATATTGACCAGCGGTTTTCACTAGCGAAATGCTGTTGATGGTACCTTGATAATCTTCTTTGGTTATCATGGTGGCTTTACTAGCATCGATACTGGCGATATTTTTGTGTTCTTCAATGGTTGTTTTGGGTACCACAGGAGCAGGGATTTGACGTTGCTTGATGATTAAATTTTTAATGTAAGGTATGCAGAAAAGAATCGCTCCAATTCCGACGAGAACTGAAGAGATAACCCAAGCCCATGTAACGCTTAAATACTTGATGATTATGGCGGTCAAAAAGTTACCAAGGAATCCACCACCAAAACTATAAGAAAGTCCGGTGGGGTAAAGAATTGGGGAGAATAGATTTAATTCAGAATAATAAAAATATCCTTTTTTTATAGCTTCAGCTTCCCCGCTTTGCATGTGATTAAACATGTCGAGAAAACGCGTTGAATCGATAAGGGTTTTATCTTTGGTAAAAATTAATGTCGATAAAACAAGCGATCCTAAAAAGAAAATTAATATTCCAAATAATGGAAAGGAAAGACGTAATTTAAAGCCTTTTTCTCTAAAGAGAAACGAGATGCCGAGGACATAAAGAAAAATGTATATAACAAACGAGCTAACACCAAATAAAAAGTTTGGTCCGATGGTCAATGCGCGATTAATTTCTCCGACGTTGATGATCATCGAGACAGATATCAAACAGCAAAAAAGGCCGCCAAAGAATGTTAAATGCCGAGCCGATACAGGTTTCGGATTCTTATTTTTGCTCATACACATATATTATATAAATGTGCCAGCACATTAGTCCACGAGTTTTTAAGAAAAAAAGCACCAAAGTGCTTTCTTTATCAAACTTCAATAATGATAGGCAAGACCATCGGTTGGCGACCGTTTTCGCGGCGAATGAATCGCTTTGCTCTTTCGCGAATGAGACTTTCGACCTTGCTTGCTTCAAATTTTGGGGATGTGGCAAGGGCGTTATTGACTTCTTCAACATAAATGTTCGAGATTGATTTTAACAATGGTTCAGCTTCTTTAACATAGACAAATCCACGCATTTGACAATCAGGTCCAGCAATAATTTTCTTTTCTTTGACACTGATAGTGGCAGCGACCACTACAGCTCCATCAAAGCCTAACTCACGTCTTTCTTCGATGACGTCGCTTCCGACCTTACTGATTCCTTTTCCATCAACAAGAACAGGAGAAATATTGATATTGTTAACTTCATTAGGAACCATGTGTGGACGAGTGGCTTCATCGAATATTAATTGCATCCCATTATCTAAGATAAAAACATTGCTATGATTTAATCCAATGCCCATTGAAAGAGCGAGTTTAGCGTTTCTCATTAAATTGACAAAACTTCCTCTTACAGGGAGATAGTATTTTGGTTTCAACAAGGAGAGAAAAACTTTTAAATCATCTTGGTGAGCGTGCATTGGAAAAAGCACTTTATGATTGAGTAAAACGACCTCGCATCCAGTGCGATAAAGACTATCGAGAGAACGAGTGGCCACCACTTCTTGAGTGGGGGTTGGCAAAGCGGCTGAGATGAAAATATCTTTTGGGCCGATGACAATTCTTTTATCTTCATTTGACCGAGCGGCTAGTTTACCGATATTATCGTAAATTTCACTGCCATGTCCAAGGATTAAGATGACCAAGTCTTGTTCTTTGACACGTAATAAATCTGCCTTGTTAACAATCTCAAGTCCGGCTGTCAATTCATCATCTTTGCTGCTAAGAAAATTCATCACTTGAGCAGTGTAATCGTCATAAAAATAAATCTTTTTGTGATATTTTTTGCACAATATGAGAATTCCTCTAATGCGGAAAAGATTTTGCCAAAAACTAGATATGAACATTCTCTGTTGCGTGTCTTTAAAATACTTTTCGATTAAATAGACAATGCGATGTTTTGGGGCGCAGTATCCGGAACGATCCGCTCCTTTACTAGGAGAGAGAAGTATAAGAGTTGGCTTTTCCGAAATTTTTCCTAATGTCGGTAAATCAAAGATATATCCTGATTCATTCAATGAGTAATCGACAATGAAGTCACTGGTATAAACGATGTTTCCTCGATTAGTTTCAAAAGCGACACCCATTGATTGAGCGACACTATGACAGGTTTGGAAAAAATGAATCACGTGATTAGCGATTGTCACACTGCTCGAAGGTTCGACAATGTGAAAATCAAAATTGGTTTTTACTTTTAAAATATTAGCTTGTCCCAACATACACTTTCTCGTTGTTTCCGTGCAGTAAACCGGGGCAGGAGCTCGATTATAAAAGTATTTAAGCCCTGACATGCTTTCATCGTGTCCGTGAGTGATGATGTAAGCTTTTAGACGATTTCTATTTTGGATGATATATTCGGCATTCGGTAAAAGGAAGTCGACACCAGGAATAGTTTTATCTGGTAAAGAACTGCCTGCTTCAACAACGAATAAATCATTATTAATTTCTATAACGTAACAATCTCGGCCGTTTTCATCGAGTCCGCCGAGAGCACTAATTTTTATATTATCCACGCTTTAAAAAGCCTCCTAAGTAAATTGACTATGTTATATTGCTAATAATAGTATACATACTAATTATATAAATAAAAAGCGAAAATACTTATTTTTCAAAGAAAAAGACCCTGTTGAGTCTAATTCAAGCAGGATCTTATTTCTATTTATTTCTTGAAGCGACGTGGGCCATTGAAGGAGCGGTCTGGGCGAGATTGATGCCCAGGTCTTGCTCTTTCTGGACGCTCGACATAACCCTCTGGTTTTTCGAGGAATTCACGATGCGAAACTTTGACCTTTCCCTTGTCATCGATTTCAATGACTTGAACCTTGATTCGATCGCCAATGTTTACGACATCGCTAGCCTTTTCAACAAAACCCCATCCGAGACGGGAGACGTGACATAAGCCATCGACATTTCCGAATAGGTGGACGAATGCGCCATAATCTTCAACACGGACAACTTCACCTTCATATTCTTCGCCAACTTTGGCTTCTTTGACTATGTCAAGTATCAATTGTTTGGCTTTGTTGATGGTGTCGCGGTTCATATGATAGAGCGTGACTTGGCCGCTATCTTCGATATCGATTTTCACATCATCACACTTGGCAATAATTTCATTGATGACCTTACCGCCTGTTCCAATAACTTCACGGATTTTATCTTCCGCGATTGTGAAGGTATCCATCTTAGGAGCGTATTTACCAACATCAGGACGAGGAGCGCTAATGGCTTTGGCCATTGCTTCACGAATAACAGCTCTAGCTTTATGGGCTTGAGCTAATGCTTCGCGTAAAATCTCCTTGCTGACACCTTTGATTTTGATATCCATTTGCAAAGCGGTGACACCTTTTTCAGTGCCAGCGACTTTGAAATCCATATCGCCAAAATGGTCTTCCAAACCTTGAATGTCAGTCAAAATTGAATAAGGATGTTTCCCATCTAATGGACCAGAAGTAATTAAACCCATAGCAATTCCGCTAACCATGGCTTTGAGTGGGACACCAGCTGCCATTAAAGACATACAGGAAGCACAGATACTGGCTTGGGAGGATGAACCATTTGATTCTAAAACTTCCGCGACAGTACGAATGGTATAGGGGAATTCAATTTCAGAAGGAATGACATAGCTCAAAGCTCTTTCACCGAGAGCACCATGGCCGATTTCACGGCGACCTGGGCTGCCCATTCTACCAACTTCTCCAACGCTGAAAGGTGGGAAATTGTAATGATGCATCCAGTGACGGGTTTCCTCTTCAGTTAAGTTGTCGATGATTTGTTCATCGGACTTAGCGCCTAAGGTTGTAACGGAGAGAACTTGAGTTTGTCCACGAGTAAACATGGCCGAGCCATGAGCACGTGGAAGTAAATCTACTTGAGCCTCTAATGGACGAATCTCATCGAGTTTTCTTCCATCAGGGCGAATCTTTTCTTCAGTAATTAAACGACGAACTTCTTCAGCGACGAGGCCTTCAAGAGTCTCGTTGACCATACCATAAACTTTTTTGTGAGTCTTTTCATCAGGATAAGAACGAGAGTCATAATCCTCGAGAATTTCATCCTCGATAGCCGCAATAGCGTCTTGACGCTCTAATTTATCAAAAATGGAAATAGCTTTAACTAAGCGATCTTTGGCTCTAGCAGTGACATCTGCCATAATTTGTGGATCACATTGATACAGTTCGATTTCACGTTTTGCAACGCCTATTTCGCGAATGATTTCTTCTTGCCAAGCACAGAGACGGGCGACAGCGGCGTGCCCAAACATTAAAGCTTCTAACATCTCGTTTTCGGGCACTTGATCAGCACCGGCTTCCACCATATTGATGGCTTCTTTTGTACCGGCTACGGCAATATTGATATCGCTCTTTTCTCTTTCGGCGACGGTTGGATTGATAATTAATTTGCCATCAACTCGGCCAACATAGACCCCAGCGATTGGACCATCAAAAGGAATATCAGAAATACCTAGGGCTAGGGAAGAACCTAGCATAGCTGTCATTTCAGGAGTGCAGTCTTGGTCGACAGACATTACGGTATTTACAATTTGCACTTCATTGCGGAATCCTTCCGAAAACATTGGTCGGATAGGACGATCGATTAAGCGAGCGGTCAAAGTGGCGTGTTCACCAGCGCGGCCTTCTCTTCTTAAGAACGATCCAGGAATTTTTCCGACAGCGTATTGCTTTTCTTCATAGCCAACTGTTAGTGGGAAGAAATCTCCCTCTTTTGGGGAGTCGGAACAACAGGCAGTGGAAAGAACAGCAGTCTCATTTAATCTCACGAGAACAGCGCCGTCAGCTTGTTTGGCTAATTCGCCAGCTTCGACGACAAACTTCTTTCCTTCGAATTCTAATTCGAATACTCTTTTCATCTTTTTACCTCTTTTACATTAAAATGATTTCTACTTGATTTTATCAAAGCAGATAAACGCTTTCAAGTGTTTACTATAAAAAGAAAATCGCCAATCGGCGACTTCTTCGTGTTCTTTTTTACTTACGTAAATTAAGATCAACAATTAACTTGAGATAGGCTTCTCGGTCAGTACGAATCATATAGTCTAATAAACTACGACGTTGTCCAACAAGAATCATCAAGCTACGCTTACCGTGAGCATCCTTTTTGTTTGCTTTCAAGTGAGCGGTTAGAGCAGTAATTTGTTCGGTGAGAATTGCAACTTGGACTTGGACTGAACCAGTGTCCTTTGCATTCTTGCCATACTTTTTGACAAGTTCTGCTTTTCTTTCCTTGGTTAATGCCATGGGAAATCCTCCTAACTTTCTTCTTAACTTAAACCCGGTTTATCGTTGAGGAATCGATACACTAAGTCTAAGTCGCTGTGAATATAATATATTCCTCTATCGTTTAAGGCAAACACTTTTTAGCTTTTTCCAAATCTTTTTGCATTTGCTTTTTCAATTCATCGGTCGATTGGAAGTGATATTCAGGTCGAATATATTTTACAAAATCAACAAATAAGTGAAGTCCATAAAGGTTTCCATGATAGTCAAGAATATGAACTTCAATAATTGGTTCGAGCAAAGGCATGATGGTTGGATGAGTACCAACATTGATTAAACATTTATGCTTTTCGCCATGAGGATAAGCATATCCCACATAGACTCCAATTTTTGGGTGAACATAATAATAATCCAATCTCAAATTAGCGGTGGGGAAATTTAAGGCTTGTCCGTTATGTTTTCCTTGAATAACTAATCCGGAAAGTCGATAGTTTCTTCCTAAAAGCGATGTAGCGTGTTCCATTTCACCTGACTGAATGTCTTTTGCGATATCGCTAGAAGAAATTTTCGCGCCATTTTGGAGTTGAAGAGGGAATATTTCGACTAAAAAGAATTTTCTTAAATAGGCGGGATTTCCTTCCCCTCGGATTCCAAAGCGATAATCTTCTCCACAGTAAATTTTCACTGGATTGAGAGGAGATAAAATTAGATTAATGAATTCATCTTTTGTACGTTTTGATGCATCGAGATCGAAGTGTAAAAGAAGCATATAGTCAACACCCAATTCTTCAAATAAATCAGCTTTGTCAGCCGGTGAAGTAATCGCTTCATTAAAAGCAATTTTTCCGAGAATAATAGATGGTGAATTATCAAAAGTTAAAACTCCGACTTTATAACCTTCTTTTTTTGCAGCTTTTATAATGGCTTGATGGCCGAGATGAACACCATCAAAAAATCCTAAGCAAAGGACAATCTTTTCGTTAAGTTTAGGTGGGTTGGTAAAAGAAAATTCGATTAGCTCCATGATTTCTATAATCCTCTTAAACAGACAAATGTGTCTTCATCTTGGCGAGTGTAGATTGCTAAGGCCTTTTGGCTTTGATCTAACAATAAAATTTTACCATAACTTTTTGGCAAATTACCAAAGCTAATTTTCATTCCATTAATGGCTTTTTTGGCTTCGCTATCATTTAATATTACAAAAGGAATTAGATTCTTCAGCATTTCTTCAACGCTTATAATTGATTGTTCAGTAAGCTGATCCAATGTAATGCTTTTCTCAAGACCAACTTCGGCAATTTTGGTCCTGCGCAAATTGCTCAAATGGCCAACCGTGCCAAGCTTTTCAGCAATTGTTTCACCTAGGGTTCTTAGATAGGTTCCTTTCGAAACTCGACATTTAAAAACGACAATATTTTCGGAAAATGAAAGCAAATTACAACTTTTTATGCTTATTTTGCGTGGTTTTCGCTCAATATCTTGTCCTTGGTGAAAGTAAGTATATAACTTTCTGCCATTGACATGAACGGCACTTGTCATCGGTGGAATTTGTTCGCTGTCACCGAGTAGGGTGAGAAATACTTCTTTAATCATATCAGAAGAGATATTGCCAACTGGGCTATTACATATAACCTTACCAGTTTCATCTCCAGTGTCAGTTTTAATACCCAATTTTAATTCAGCGAGATATTCTTTATCGGCTTCTTCCCATAAAGATATCGTTTTCGTCGCAGAGCCAAGACAAACAATTAATAGACCAGTAGCGAAAGGATCTAAAGTTCCGGAGTGCCCAACTTTCTTCTCATGTAAAAGATGTTGAACTTTATTGCACACATCACGGCTAGTCCATCCCTTCAATTTATCAATCAGTAAATAACCATTCATCTTTTAATTTCTTCTTATATAAAATATAATAAGTCGGATATGAAAGCAATTCGAACGATACTTGCCTGTTTAAGACGGGCTGACCAAACTTACAACCTAATTCAACACGGAGATAAAATTGTCATTGGTTTATCCGGTGGTAAGGATAGTCTAGTTTTAACCTATGCTTTATCATTATATAAGAAATTTTCTCATACTGATTTTGTTATTCAGCCAGTTATTTTAGATTTGGGTTTTCCTGGTTTTAACCCCGCTCCATTGAAAGAATTCTGTCATTCATTAAATCTTGAATTAATCGTTGCTGATTCAAAAGAAGTCTACCCCATTTTATTAAAACAACAAGGTCATCAAAAGCATCTTCCTTGTTCAATCTGTTCACGTATGAAAAAGGCCTCTATTAATAAAGTGGCTCATGAGCTCGGATTTAATAAAGTGGCCTTTGCTCATCACGCTGATGATGCGATTGAAACTTTATTTATGAATGAGATATATGGTTCAAAAATTGGAACTTTTTCTCCTAAGATGCACTTAGAGAGAGCGGACATTACTTTTATTCGCCCTCTCATTCTCGCTCGAGAAGAGGAAATCATCGCTTTAGTAAAAGAAGAGAATCTACCTGTCTCTCCCTCTCCTTGCCCAGCCGATAAGAACACAACTCGACAAGATATTAAAACTTTGCTTAATAATATCTATAACAAATTTTCCACCTCAAGACAGAACTTTTTGAATATGCTTAATAACTATCCCCAATATGATCTTTGGGGTGATCAAATCGCGTGGCAAATCGATTCCAATGGATTAAATCTTAAACCCGTTGTTTCCGCTCTTGATGGACAACAAATGTACTCGATAAGACACGAAGTCTTTGTCAAAGAACAAAATATTCCTAGCGAGGAAGAATTCGTTCCCGAAGAAGAGGCTATCGCTCATTACTTCTTAATTTGTTTTCTCAATAAGCCTATTGGAGTAATCCGCTACTTAGAAAAAGAGGATGGCTTTTGGATTGGTCGCTTCGCTATCTTGAAAGAATATCGTCAAAAAGGATACGGACGATTAGCTTTTCAATACCTCGTTGAGCAAATCAAAATTCGCCATACTCCTTGTATGATTAATATACACGCTCAGTTATATTTAAAAGACTTTTATACTTCTTGTGGATTCACTAGTCAAGGTGAAATCTTTGATGAAGTAAAAATACCTCATATCAAAATGATTAAGCCGTGTTAAAAAAGATGCCGCAGCATCTTTATTTTTTTGACTTTTCGAGTAATTCGGAAATCTTTTCTTCTCTTTGAAATCCTTCATCTAGGACAAAGATGAGAGAGGGGATTCGACGAGTGTCCATTTTTTTTGCTAAAGAGGAACGGATGAAGCCTTTCGAATGCTCTAAGGTTTCCATACCTTCTTTGACCTCTTCTGGTTTAATAAAAGAGACATATACTTTGGCATAGGAAATATCCTTGCTCACTTTGACTTCTGGAATCGTGACAAAACCTAGTTTTGGATTATGCAATTCAAATTGAATGATGTCGGCGATATTCTTGCGAATAACGGCAGCGATTCTTTCAGTTTTGTTGGCCATAACTATTTTTCAACCACCATTTCATATCCTTCGATGATGTCGCTCTCTTTCACATCATTATAATTTTCAATCAATATTCCGCATTCAAAGCCAGATTTGACTTCTTTGGCGTTGTCTTTTTCTCTTTGAAGAGAAGAGATTTTTCCTTCATAAACAACAATACCATCGCGAATAATGCGAATCTTAGAATTAGCGTGAATGGATCCATCAATAACCATACAGCCAGCGATAGTACCAATCTTGCTAACTTTGAACAAGCGTCTAATTTCAGCTTGACCAGTAATCTTTTCGACCATGGTTGGGGCTAACATACCTTTCATAGCAGCTTGAATTTCTTCGATAAGAGCATAAATAATTCGATGCAGACGAATCTCCACTTTCTCTTCTTCGGCTTTCGCTCTGGTAATCGCACTGGGGCGAACATTGAAACCATAGATAATGGCTTTGGAAGCACTTGCTAAGAGGACATCGCTCTCGGTAATCGCTCCGCTTCTCGCTCTCACGATATTAATTCTAACTTGATCATTAGATAATTTTTCTAATGAGGTTTTAACAGCTTCAGCACTACCAGTGGAATCGGCTTTAATGATGATATTAAGAGTTTGAACTTCGCCTTCGTGAATACGATTGAATAAGTCATCCAAAGAAGCGCCTCCACTAGAATTGCGGTCACGAGCTTCCTTAATTCTTTTACGTTTTAAAGCAATTTCACGGGCTTCGCTTTCTTGGCTAAAGGCCATGAAACGATCACCAGCCAATGGCACTTCACTCAATCCAATAACGGAAACTGGAGTGCTAGGAGCGGCTTCTAATAAAGTTTTACGGAATTCATTAGTCATGCGGCGAACTTTGCCATAGGAAGTTCCTGCGACAAGGAAATCACTTGCTCTTAAGGTACCATTTTGGACTAATAAAGTGGCTTTTGGTCCTTCATTTTTATCAAGTTGAGCCTCTAGAACCGTGCCCATCGCAAAGCGATCAGGATTGGCTTTTAATTCTTTCATCTCGGAAACGAGGATGATAGCTTCCATCAATCCATCGATGTTAGTTTTCTTTTTGGCGGATATTTCAACAGCGATGACATCACCACCGAATTCTTCCAAAAGAACATTTTGGGCCATCAATTCATTCTTGACACGAATCGGATCGGCACCAGCTTTATCCATCTTGTTAATTGCAACGATAATGGGAACTCCAGCAGCTTTGGCATGGTCAATCGCTTCAATTGTCTGAGGCATGACACCATCGTCAGCAGCGACAACCAAAACAACAATATCAGTGACACTTGCTCCGCGGGAACGCATCGCGGTAAAAGCTTCGTGCCCAGGAGTGTCAACAAAAGTTATTTTTTGGCCTCGAATTTCTTTTTGATAAGCACCTATCTCTTGAGAGATACCACCCACTTCGGCATCGACCAAACGACTATTGCGAATAGCATCAATCAAAGTAGTTTTACCATGGTCAACGTGTCCCATAATTGTCACAACAGCGGGACGTGATTTTAACTTGCTGGCGTCATCGATGATTTCCACTTCTTCAAAATTTTCGGCTGCCACGATGGTTTTCTTTTGAAAATCGAAACCAAATTGTAAACAGACTAACCCGATTAGTTCATCATCGAGGATGGTGTTAATGGTAATCATCTTGCCCTGAAGGAAGAGAAATTTGATAATTTCTGAAACAGAAACATCGATAGTTTTGGCTAATTCGGCAGCGCTGATGGCACCAGTGTAGATAAAAACACCACCATTAATCTTTGTTTTCACTTTGTTGGTTTGAACTTTGGTGGAAACATTCACTTCTCGAGTTGGACGAGTATCCTTTCGATAAAATTTCTTCTTTTTTGCCATATTAACACCTTCTTTCTTTCTTTTTTGTTACTAAGAGTCTAGTTCTTAGGATTCCGATAAAACGGAACTGAATGATGAGTTAATTAAGCGTTTTCCTCATCGTAATACTTGTCATATTCATCATAGTCAACGTCATCTTCATAAGCGGAGTCGGAAGACTTCTCTTCTTCTTCCATTGCCTTGAGTTCTTCTTCGGTATAGATGGACATATGTTGGCTTGGATTAACATTAATGACGGGTTTGTCACCCTCTTCTTCGTCTTCTTTTTTGTTTGTTTTACGCCAATTCTTGCGAGCAAAAGTAGTTTTTTTCTCTTCGGCTTCAAGAGCTTTCTCTAAGTCGGAAAGGGTGGTTGTTGTTTTGACAACTTTCACTTCTTCAACTTCGACTTTTTCTTGTGGAGCTGGAGCAAGAGGAGTCTCAATGGCTACTTTCACTTCCTCTTTAGCTTTAACTGGCTCTTCGACTTTCTTAGCAACGATGATTTCATCTTTTTCGCTCTCTAATTCAAGAGCTTCAGCAAGATCGTTATCATCCTCTTCATCTTTATAAACGCGAGATTGAGGGGCGACATAGCCCTGTGGAAGTCCAGGAAGAACATCTTCACTAACAGAAACACTTTGCGCTTGAGCTGCTTTCGCTTCAGCGATGCGAATTTTTTGTTGTTCGATTTCTTGGGCTTGTAATTGTTCGAATGACTGATAGACTAAGCCGCTAGCAACGGCATCAGTTTCCGTCTTAATATCAATATTATAACCAGTTAAACGCACAGCAAGACGCACATTGACGCCTTTGCGACCAATCGCTAAAGATAGGGAGTCGTCTTTAACAATGGCGGTGGCAGTCTTAGCTTCTGAATCATAGATCACACCAGCCACGTGAGCAGGTTTTAAAGATTCCATGATGAAGAGACCGGCATTTTCGCTAAAAGCGATGATATCAATTTTCTCTTTATTGGTTCCATTTCCTAATTGAGAGACAATCTTTTGAATACGTGAGCCATTTTGGCCAATACACGCTCCGGCGGGATCAACTTCAGGGTTGAGACTGACAACAGCGACTTTGCTGCGTTCACCCGCTTCGCGAGAGATACCTTTAATGACAATTGTGCCATCATAGATCTCACGAATTTCTTCGCTAAATAAACAGCGGAGGAATCCTTCATTACTGCGAGAGACAACGATGTGAGCACCTTTAATGTCAGTCGCGACATCGCTGACAAATAATCTGATTTGATCACCGACAGCGAAACGTTCATCGCCAATCATCTGTTTTCTTGGTAAATAGACACTAGTTCTTCCAATATTGATTGAAGCACCTCTTTCATCGATTTTCTCGATTCGGCCTGTAATCATCGTATTAATCTTGTCTTTAAAAGCTTCAAATAAGACATCTTTTTCAGCTTCGGCAAATTTCTGACGAAGGATGGATTTAATGCTCATGGCGGTGGCTTTTCTTAGTTCTTCTAAAGAAGCAGGGACATAGAATAAATTTTCTTTGATGAAACCTTTTCCTTCTTTAGCGAGAGCTTTCGCTTCTTTTTCTTCAATTTCTAAAAAATCATCTTCAACTTCTTTGACGATATTCTTCATGTGATACATTTCGATCGTTCCAGCTTCAGGATCGATGTTCACTTCAACAAGTGCGTCATCGCCTCCTAATTCTTTGCGATACCCTTTGATCATCGCATCAATTAATGAACTGATGATAATCTCTTTGCTGATTCCGCGACTGACTTCAATTTGATTGAGAGCCTCTCGGAATTCTACTGCATTGATAGCCATAATTTTAACTCCTTATGAAAATTTAACTGCTAATCGTATATTTGATATATTTGCTTTCGCAATATCAACCAATAATGTTCTGGTTTTCATTCGATATGACAAAGTGATGTTTTCTTCTTCGACTTTAACCAGACTGCCCTCATAGATATTTTCTCCCTTAATGGGTTGAGATAAATGAACATGAACAAAACAATTAAGATAAGCATCAAGTTTATCTTTTTTGAGAGGTTTTTCCGCCCCAAGGGAAGAAATATCTAAGGTATAAGGGTTATCGATTGGATTGATAGAATCAAGATATCTGTTCAATTGATTGGTCACTTCCACTATGGTATTCATGTCGATTGGTTGATCGCGATCAATAATGAGAGATAAATGTCCACCTTCACGAGAAAAGGATAAGGAAAATTCCACTAACTCGAAACCGAGTTCTTGAATCTTTTCATTTAGTTGCATTTTCAATTCTTGTGTACTCATAGATCCCCTTAAAAACAAAGAGTGGCCTGTCAAGGTCACTCTTGTGCAGAGTTTTGCGTAATTAAGCGCATAACTACTATAGCATTATATTTTACAATGTCTACTTATTTTTGCAAAAAACAGGTGGCGTAATTAGCGGGTTCCCTCCATTAATTGATGTAAGGTTTGAAATAATCATTGAGGCCGTTTGCGGAATGTAAGAATTATTAACGATGGAAATGAGATTACTCTCCGTAAGTTCTTTTCCATCGCTCTGCATGGTTTTAAATGTTTCTTCATCAATAGAGGCAGAATAGCTAAAAACAATTTCTAGATTAAATACAGATTGAGGATCAAGAGTAACCTTTCTTTTGACTAAGAACGAAAGGCTTTGCCCATCTATTGACAAATTTTCTATTTCATCAATTATTAAAACTTTGATAGTTTTTGTAATAAAATCTTTTCTTTCAAAAGTCGCTTTTTCAAGAGCCATTTTTTGATTACGCAGATTAATTTTATTAGTTGCCATTGCATGTACCACCTTTCATATCGCTTGGACGAAGTTGATAATTGTCAATTTGGCATGATGATTTATAACCATATTGATAAAAATACATTTGAGGGTTTTTCATTTCTAAGGATTCTGAGATTATATCGAATCTATCTTTGACATTTTGTTCAAAAGCCTTTAAGGATTGGCAAGATAAATAGTAGCGAAGAGCATCTATAATTAGAGCATTTAGACTCATTCCATCTTTTTCTGCAAATTCAGCAAAATCTCTATGAAGATTTTTTGGCAATCTTATTGTCATTTTCCCGCTATAGTTTTCAATGGAGTTGGTTTTTGAAGAAATGGGTAAGGAAATCGAATTTTTCTCACAGTATTCAATATAGGCATCTAGATTATAATAGGCATCTTCAATTGCTTCTTTTGGAGTATCGCCTACTCCAATAACTTCTCCGAAATCATTAAAAGCGACTTCGTATTCAATGTCATCATTTCCATAATCAACAATTTTCAAAGAAAATGGATATGTGTGACTTTTTTTCATAAAATGTTTTTCTTCCTTTCATTTATTTCTATTATTGCGTTCTGAATCTTTCGTATGTAATCTCTCTTTACTTCGTTTTTTCCTCCGTGCGGTTTGGGAATAATCGGTATTATAACTTCCGGACATTGCGGGAATACAATTTTGTAATGGGAGCCATTTATTGTTTTTACAACAAATCCGAGAGCATTCACTGCTGATAACAATTCTTTCATTGTTATCGTTTTTAAGGGGGGGCGTACTAGGATATCATCCACATGTTTGTTATTGTATTTTTTGTTTAAGTATAATTTTCCCATACTTTTTCATAGGACTCCCTCCTTGCCACCACATATAGTGGCATTGATATTCTACTTATTACTTAGAATCATTGCAATAGGCATTTGCATTTTTGATTATTAATCAGCGAATTAGTAATCAAAATCAGTTCATCACAACATTACTCTTAAAATCTTTCTTATTATTCAAGGAAGAATGCGTAATACAAATCCTCTAATTATATATATCCAATATTTTCGTTTATTTCGTAATTCTAAATATTTTACGTAAAGAAAAAGTGGACAAAGTCCACTTTTAGAAGAGAGAATATATTATTTGATTTCGATATATTTTTTCTCGATTGCTTTTGGCTCGACTTTGTTGATGTCAAGAGTCAAAACTCCATCGGCCAAACTGGCATTGATATCCTTTTCTTCGATATCATCTCCAACATAGAAGCTGCGGGAGAATTTACCGCAATATCTCTCACGTCTAATATATTTGCCTTGCTTGGTTTCATCATCATTGCGGCAATCTTCGGCGTGAACAGTGAGATATCCTTCTTTTAGTTCGATTTTAATATTTTCTTTTTTGATGCTAGGGACATCAATATCAATGTGATACTGTTTGTCATCTTCTCGAACATCGGCTTTCATTAAATCGCGTCTTTTGATTTCGCGAGGAAAACCAAAGAAGTCATCAAAAAGAGGATCCCATAAATCTAATGAGTCATTTACAAAATTCGAAACGGCATAATTTTTCATAATTCAAACCTCCTTATGTTCGTTCGTTTAGCAATCTAACTCTTTGACTGCTAAGTACTTATATTATAAATCAAATTAGCACTCTGTCAAGTAGTATGCTAAAAATATTTACTATTAATAGTAATAAAGAATTAAACATAAATATTTCAATTTTTTTTGTTCCTATTATCAAAAAAAGCACCACATGCTTTGGTGCTCATTTTATTATATTCTTAATCTTATTTTTTTAATCGCGCATGTGATAAAGAGAATTTCTTGATATGTTTGGCTTTTCTTTTTCGATATGGATAACGAGAAACCCATTTTCCTTTGCTGAACACATTGAAACATTTGGACCCAAACTTCAATTGGCAGAACTCTCTTACATCATTAAAAGAATAGAGTTTGTTTCCTTGGAAATTATATTCTCTAAATGGGAAAATGACTTCACGAGGATAGGAAAGATTCTTTACTTCGCTACCCCAATCTTGGAAAGGTATGATGACTGTTTGAGCGACACGAGAGGAATGAGCGTATTTTTCCGCCATCATCTTTTCATAGTCTTTGATCTTCTTCTTCATCTTGAGTAGACTAGAAGAACGGAAAATGACATCTTTAAGAAAATATGGAACGATATAATTCTTGGCATAGCGTAACACTTTGCGATGCTCTTTGAGGGTTTCGGGCACTCCCATAAATACGACAACATCAATGAAAACTCCATCCCCATCGCACCAGTTAGGGAGAGTGAAATGATTCTTTTCTAAAATATAGGAGTCTTTTTTTCGAATTTTAATGGTCGGAATAAAGACATTATAACGAGGATCAGTTTCGTACGAATCAAAGTAGTAGTCATCAGGCAGTTGATTTTGTAGCATCTTTATCACACGAGGCAAATCTTCGTAACTGATGGCAATATCGACATCATCATCCCAAGGGATGAAACCTGCGTAGTTAATAATTCCTAAAGCAGAGCCAAAAGCGAGAGCGTAAGGAATATTGTTTTTACGGCATAGTTTGTCAAAAACTAAGGTCATTTCCAAAAGGATTTTTTGTAAATCTTTAAGGCTCTTGGTTTCACCATCTAAATCTTTGCCGATAGAGTATATGTGAAAATCTTCCGCCACTCCTGTTTCAGATAGTGGCTTTTTTAAATTTTTCTTTTGTTCCATAAATTAATGATAGGGATTAACAAGAATCGGACCATCGACACATACGACTGTCGTTGTTCCGGCTTTTGTTAGCCAATTAGATCCTCTTCTTACGTGCCGCCACTGTTCTTTCGTGCCGGCGTAATTAATTCGTTGTAAATTGGCACAATTGAAAAAACAATTGGTGCCAATAATCTTAGTGCTCAATGGTAGGGAAACAAGCTTGAGATGTCCGCAATTAGCGAAAGCACCACGACCTAAAGTCTTGATGCCAAGAGGAATAATCGCCACGATTAAATTAAGGTTCTCGCTAAAAGCGTGTCCACCAATATTTCTAATCGTTGGTGGCAAACCAATCGCAGGAGTCTGAACTACTTTTTTAATCAACTCTTCGTTAGCAATATTTGAGATAGCAATTTGAGAAATATCAGTTTCGACATTGTCAGCTATTTGTTTCTTGTCGCGAGAGAGATCACCTAAGTCTCCAATGAAAATTCGATTTTTAAAGGAGGCTCTGTGAATAACTCCAAGAGCGACTAAACTGATGAAAGACACACCAATATAGATGTAGTTCATGTAGCTGGCCCAATCTCCCGCCCACAATGTCATATCAATCGTAAAACTGGGTGAAGAGATGAGATTATAGAGAAGATTAATTAAATAAGGTAGAGCCACGCCTAATCCAGAGAAGAATATGATGATAAGGAAATAAAACCAGGCGAGAACATAAGGGGCTTTTAAGCGACTCATTCTGCCTCGGAAAAGCAATTCGACAGCAAAGAATAAGAAGAAAATCGCAAAGAACGCTACAATAGCGTAAAAGATTGGTAAAGCAAAAGCGATGATTGGAATAATATATGGTAAGAAATTAACTAAAAAGTCTTGTCCTGAACTGGTAATAAGTTGAGTCATTAAAAAGGTGAATACTGAACCAGTTCCCGTAATTTGGCCAATGAAGACGTCTTTGATTAAACTAATAGCTGTTAAACTAGCAACATAGGTATCAGTTCCATCGCTGACACTAATTTTAAACCAAGGAATAAAAAGCATCGCCACTGGAATAGCGACGAGCAATAAGCAAAATATGGCATAAAAAATAGAACCTGAACTGTGCCGTTGAATGACTTTTACGCCATTAACCTCTTTAATTTTCTTATTCATATTTCTATTTTATTATACACAATATGATTTTGTTTGAACTGGGAAAAATGTTTTTCCTACTTTTTTCAGCAATTTGTTTTTTATAAATGATTTATAGAAATGGACTGAAGTCTAGCTTTGGCTTTCTCAATCCCTTTTTCGCTGGCTTTTTGATACCAATAACGGGCTTTTTCGAGATCCTTTGGCAAATACAAACCTTTTTCGTAGAAAAGAGCAAGGTTATACATTGAACGAGCATCTCCCCTATTGGCGCCTTTGGTAAACCAGTAACTGGCCTTGGAATCATCTTGTTCCACTCCTTGACCTTTCGAATATATGACACCAAGGTAATAATCACATTGCTCATCTTTTAATTCGCTGCCAGCCATAAAATAGTCAAAAGCTTTATGAAAGTCTTGTTTAGTGCCTAGTCCAACATAAGAACTATATCCGAGAAGATGATAAACATTCTTCGCACCTAAATCTCTAGCTTTACGAAGACAGGCGTAATACTTCTCATCATCCTTTTCTACTCCGACACCTTTTTCATATAATTTAGCGAGAGTAACAATGGCCTTGATGTCTTGGTTATCCGCAGCTTCTTTAACAAGCGAAAAGCCCAGTTGTTCATTCTTCTCGCAACCTAGGCCGTGAATATAAAGTAAACCAAGATTATGTTTAGCTTTGTTGTCACCACGATTCGCGGCTGATTGATACAGAACAAAAGCCTTTGAATAATCGATTTCGGTGCCGATACCTTTCTCGTAGAAAAAACCCAATCTTCTCTCCGTGCCAGGAGATTGTTTTAGCGAAGCGCGATAAATGATTTTAAAAGCCAAGTCTGGTTTTTCAATTTCAATATAGTAATCAGAAAGTTCTAAGGTGGCTTTGGCGTCTCCTACTTCAAGTGCTTTGATTTTTAGTGACTCTAATTCTTTGTCTGTCATATTACCAAAAGTATATCACAAATATCAAAAAAAGAAAGAGTTTACTCTTTCTCATTTACTTTTTTTAAATAACGACTGATAAATTAATTATTTGCTTTTATTTAAATAGATCAAAAAGCGAAGAAATTCGAATGTAATTTGGTGAATCTTCAAAAGCGTTTATGCGATCGACGAGAATAGCTTCTACCCCAGCGTTATTCGCACATATCGTGTCATTTTTTCCATCTCCAACATAAGCGACATGATGTTTATTACCATGATAATTAATTGCTTTTAAAGCATTTAGAATTGGCTTAGGCGATGGCTTAAATTCATCAGTTTCTTGATTGCCAACATAGACACAAAAAACATCCTGAGAAACATGAAGAAAGTCCAAAACTTCTTTCACGTGAGGAATGTTATTGTTTGTGACAATGCCGCAAGGAATGTGATTATCTTGAAGGAAACGAATCAAAGGAATTGTATCGTTAAATAATTCAGTTAATTCAACAGATTTGTGGGAGTTAAGATAGATATTTAATCGCTCAATAAAGTACAAAAACTTTTCTTCTGTTCCGCCTTTAGCGTAGTATGCTTCATCGATAGGTTGACGAGAAAATTTTAAACATTCTTCACGAGTGACAGATATGCCAACATCACCAAACGACTTCGAAAAAACGTAAACTAAAGAATTGAGACTATCAACTAATGTTCCGTCGAAATCAAAGAGATACAAATCATAGGTTTTCATGTGTATTATGTTAATTAATTTTTAGTTATTCTACAAGTTAAAAGAACGC
>CAYFSI010000017.1:0-21794 GCA_964345825.1 uncultured Staphylococcaceae bacterium
GACGTCTAATCTCTTCGATGATGTCGAGATAAGTCGCTTCGCCAATTTGGAATTTTGCGAGGACTTCTTGTTTGGCTATTTTAGATAGGGCGTTTTCTTTTTTCTCACTATCATCATTTAAAAGATTAATATTTGTTTGCTTTAAAATATATTTAGCCACTTCATATGATTCAGGATGGATGGAAGTTTGATCAAGTGGTTCTTTTCCTCCATAGATTCGGAGAAAGCCAGCGCATTGCTCGAAAGCTTTTTCTCCCAGTTTTGGAACTTTTTTGAGTTCTTTTCTCGTATTAAATGGCCCATTATCTTTGAGATATTGATAAATGTTTCCCGCGACGGTTTTATTAATTCCGGAAACATAATTTAAAAGTGATGTTGAGCAATTATTGAGATTTACTCCAACCGTATTAACGGCGTCCTCCACCACTCCGTGAAGAGCAACACCCAATTTGGCTTGATTCATATCGTGTTGATATTGACCAACTCCGATAGCTTTAGGGTCAATTTTTACCAATTCGCTGAGTGGATCTTGAATTCTTCTGGCTAATGAAATTGCGCTTCGCTTCTCGACACTCAAATCGGGGAATTCTTCTTCCCCCAATTTGGATGCACTATAAACAGAGGCTCCACTTTCATTAACGATAAACAGTTTAGTTGAGAAACCATTATCTTTTATAATTTTGGATAATTCCATCTCGCTTTCTCGAGATGCCGTGCCGTTTCCCAAGGCGATATAGTCGATTTCATTATTCTTCAAGATATGAGCAATTTGTTGTCTGGCTCTCTGAACTTCACTTTCTGAGGCTGCCGTTAAATACACCACTCCAATTTTACTCGGAATGCCATTTTTATTAACCAGAGCGTACTTGCAACCAGTTCTAAAGCCTGGATCAAATCCTAATACTGTCTTGTCTTTCAAAGGAGGTTGGAGCAAAAGGGCTTTGAGATTCTTTTTAAAGACAATAATCGAAGTCTCTTCCGCTTTTTCAAATAGGTCGTTTCTAATCTCATTTTCAATAGAGGGAAGAATCAATCGTTTTAAAGAATCTTCAATTGCGAAAAGAATTTCTTCCTTGAAAGCATTGTTCTGAATGTAATCATTCTCAATTCTGGTTTTGATTGGTTCTAGTTCATAATCTAGTTTTACTTTTAGACATTTGAGATTTTCACCGCGATTAATTGCGAGGATACGATGGGGAGGAATAGAGGATATTTTTTCTTGATAATCAGCATATTTACCAAAGGTGTCTTTCTCATCTTTTGCGATTTCTTTACTTAATATCACTCCTTCACTATAAATATATTTTTTAATGAAGAAGCGGTATTTTGCCTCATCGCTTATCTCTTCGGCGATGATGTCCTTGGCTCCTATAAGAGCCTCTTGAATATTATTGACACCCTTTTCAGTATTAATAAATGATGCTAAATAGGCCTCATGGTCGCTGCGCTTTAGACCTTGTCTCAAATAATTTGCCAGAAGTTCAAGACCTCTTTCTTTAGCGATGCTCGCTCGTGTTTTGCGTTTTGGTTTATAGGGTCGATAAATATCTTCAAGTTCTGCCAAAGTGCTGACATTTTCAATTGTCGTCTTTAATTCGGGAGTAAGCTTATTTTGTTCTTCAATCGAAGCTAAAACGGTTTTCATCCTCTCCTCGAGTTTTCGAAGATAAGTGAGAAGATCGAATAAATCTCTTAATTCAGTATCGGATAGGTTTCTTGTCACTTCTTTGCGATACCGAGCAATGAAAGGAATCGTGTCACCACTATCGATGAGTTTTATCGTCGCGTCAACTTGATCAATTTGAACATTTAATTTTTCAGCAATCCGTTTTGAAATCATCATACTAATATTCTCCAGGTGGCTTATTATAACATAATAAAGGTTTCTCCTCCTATATGAGAGAGAAAACGAACCCAATAATTGCTTATAACATGACCAATCAACCAAAATGAAAATGTTCAATTATTGTCTCACCGAATGCAGAATTGGCTATTGAATAAGTTCTTTTAACTATTTATATATTTTTCTAAGCTCTTTTGCTCGAGTTTTTATTTCATCATCAATTCGAAAGGAATCGGACATTTTTTGAATGCCTTTGCCGATGATGTTGTAATGGAGTGGTTTTGAAGCGATGAAATCGAGCACATCTTGAGGATTAAAGATTGCTAAATCAGCCAGGAGCCAAGCTTCCGCCATCTGGACATAATATTCTTCATCATCGTGAAATAAGCTAAGAATCTTTTTTGTTTGAGTGGGATCTTTTTGAAATCCCGCAAGAAAAATGACATAACCCCATCTTCTAGCAAATGTAAGAGGATAATTAACATATTCTTTTGCTTTGTTATAAACAAAATCAAAGGAAGGGGCTTTATTTTTTCGAATGAGTTGAGGAAGCATATCGACATGCCACCAATCATTTAAATCCTGAAAATGGTCTTCAATAAATTTTATTTGATTTTCAAATCCTTCAATCGATTTCAATGAAACATAGAAATAAATGCGAAGGATTGATCCGCTTTCTTTTATGTGGTCATAAAGAGGAGCAACATCTACCCCGTCTTTTAAATATTGCTCGGCGATAGCGTCTACATCGGCGGTTTTCAACTTTTTGAATTTTGATAATAACTGTTTAGTTTGTTCATAAATCATAAAAACACCTCGTCCAATTTTAACACCAAAAATTAAAAACTCACCAGCAGTTTGGTGAGTTCTAAAAACTTAAATTTTTAAATCGCCATCTTTGATCCACTTTAGTCTTCTAAAGAGCAAATCAAATGCAAAAACAAGCACAAGAGGAGCAATAATCTGCAAACCAAGCACTCCTACCCAGGCTTGCCAGCTATCGAATCCCATCGAACCAAAAGTTCCAATTTGACCGACTAAACCAGCAGTTCCCATTCCAGCGCTTGGGCCGATGCAAATCAAGCGAAGCCAGCAAGTCGAAATTGGTCCTAAAATTGCCGAAGTGATGATTGTGGGAAGCCAAATGATGGGCTTTTTGACGATGTTTTTGAATTGGAGCATGCTCGTTCCAATACCAATTGATATCATCATCCCCATATTGTTATCTTTTCGTGACTGAATCATAAACCCAACCATTTGCGTTGAACATCCGACAATAGCAGCTCCACTTGCGAGTAATAGACCAGTATAATTTGGATCGCTAATGGCCGTCGCGAGAGTAACACCGCTAGGCAGTGAAAGAATCATCGCGGCAATCGCGGCGCTACTAATCGGAGCAGTTAAAGCCATGCCCATTAAGACCGCTACTAGTATGCCCATTAAAAATGGGGCAGTGTTTGTGGAAATATTGATAAGCCATTGAACGCCAAAGGTAACATAGATGGCAGGATAACGAATTGTCAGAGATAAAATAAGACCAAAAATAGCACCAAATAATGGAATTAAAATAAGGTCAACAGGGGTTTTCTTGCGAAGAATCAATTGCATGAGTAGTGCAACAGAAATAACAACAATAAAAATAGTTAAAGGATCACCGATTTTAATTCCATCAGCGAGAGGATGATTAGCCGAAGTAACAAATTGTGTATTTAATGAGAAATAAGAAGCAAGTTGGCCAACAAATCCTAAAACGATAACTTTTAAAACGTCTAATTTTAAAGCTAAGCCAATGCCGACACCAATTCCAAAACCAGTGACAACTTGTAAGACAAAAGAGAGGCCAAAGCTTCCGGAAGCTGTACTTCCATTACCGAGAATGCTGAGCATAAATTCAGAGAATGGATTGCCAGCACCGTATTTGCCAAATAAACTTCCAATTGTTCCAAAGATTGTGCCAATGATAAGAGTGGCAAAAAAACCGTAGGCCATTCCGTTCAAACTTTTAAGGAAATACTCTCCTACTTGTTTTCGGGTAATCTTCTCTTTTTCCATGAAAATTATGATAGTTTAGTTTAGAAGAAAAATCATCACAATTTTAATTGTTGATGAAAAACGCGATTTTTTTAACTACTTGAAAACCATGAATATCTAAGGAAAGGCTTTATTTTGTGCCGTTTGGCCAAAAGATGTAACTAGTCATCGATAGCGAGCCCATGACACATTTTTCATTAAAGATTTCCACCTTGTCTTCTTTATTTCTTGCTCCTAAAACATAAAGAAGAGGTAAATAGTGATCAGGAGTGGGAATGGCGAAATTGCTATCTTTTAAATGCTTATAATCAATTAGAAATTCATCATTGCCTTCAAGAATATTTTTTTTGACTAGTGAATCAAAAGATTCAGCCCATGAGAAACCATTATTTTCGTTGTACCAATCAACCATCATCAAGTTATGGACGATATTGCCACTTCCGATAATCAGCACTCCTTCTTTTCGAAGGGCTTTAAGAAGGTTTCCAATTTCGTAATGTTCTTGAGGAAATAGTCGTCGATTAACAGATAATTGAATAACGGGAATATTTTTATTCGGATACATCTTCGTTAGCACTGACCAAGTTCCATGGTCAATACCCCAAGAGTTATCAATTTCTATTTTATCTTTTAGCAAGTCTAATAAACGATGGGCAAGCCATGGTGACCCTGGAGCATCATAGTTTACTTGATATAGTTCTTTTGGGAATCCATACATATCATTAATGACTTTGGGATATTCTTTATCATTCGTATAAGTTCCATCATCATACCAATGGGCTGAAATGGCCAAAATAGCTTTCGGTTTTGGTAGAGTTTCACCCAATTTTTCCCAAAAACGAGTAAAATCGTTATCTGAAATGGCATTCATTGGCGAGCCATGCCCAACAAAAACAACTGGCATTCTCACATATTCCATAAGCTACCTCTTATTTTATTTTATCATTTGAAAAGATAGTAGGCGATAAAAAACCCTGATCTTTCTAATAGATATATTTTGTGAATTTTTTAAAAAAATTTATTTATTCGATTTTTAGAATTGATTCGACAACTTCACTAATGCTTAAAGATGTTGTATCGATTTTGATAGTTTTCAATGACTCATATCGAGGGATTCTTTCTAGAGAACGTTCCACCACTCCATCATCTTTGCGCGCCCCAAGTTTGATATCATTTTCTAATCTTGCAGAAATCGTTTGCGGGCTTGCGATTAATGAAATGGGATATATTCTTAAATCTTTGATTTTAATTCTCGACACTATCTCATCTATAGTGCTTTGAAAATCCATCACCCAGCCTAGGATGACATTTTGATGATTATTTTCAAGAGCCGAAATGACCATCTCGATGATATTATTGATTACTTTCTTTTTGTTCTCTTCATTGACAATAAAAGGAATATCTTTCCACCCGAGATCACCTTCAATATAGATAGTGTTTTCTAATTTGTTAGCAAGAGAATGACCGACAGTGGTCTTTCCTACACCCATCGGACCGCCAAGAAGATAAAGCCTTTTCATATGATTGTTTATTCTTTCGAAAATACTTTTTGTGTATTCTTTAAAAGCCGCAGGATTCTTTAATAATGCCCTTATGTCGGATAGCATTTTTTGTGTATATTTTGTTTCCAAAAATACTTTTAAATAACCATTTTCTCCATATTTCTCTTGGATATGTTTATAAACATCTAGATAGATGCTTTCAAAAGAATCAGCGTTTATAGCTCGAAACAAAAGGCTTCTTTCAATAATTGTCTCCATCGTATCTGAACGATCAGCTTCCGCCACTATTTTGCCATAGATTGATCTCGGGGAGTTCTTTGAACTCGCTCGATGATCTTCCACTGCTTCCTTCATAATCAAAAGTTGTTCGGGAGTGAAAAACTTTTTGATAAAGTTATCTCCAACAAGCATTTCACCACTAATAATATGATGTCTTTCACGCTCAATAATTAATCCGATATCATGGAAGGTAGCAATCGTGTAAACCATGTTTAAATCAACATTATAATCCTTGGCAATTTCTAAAGATTTTTCAATCACATCTTGGACATGATTTCCACTGTGTGCCATATCTAAAAGTTTGTATTTTGGTAATACTTTAAATTCGATATATCTTTGCAGCTCGTGATTAATCATTTTATCAAATGAACATTATAACTAAAGTGACATCATGTAAAGCATTTTTTTCTTGGCTAAGATGGGTATCATAAAGTCACATGTCGAGTTGTTTACGACAATATTAAGATGAAAAAACGTATGTCACAATAATTCATTTTGGACAAGCATAAAGCAGGCCGAGAAAAAGTCCGACTCCAAGCGCTAAACAATAAAACCAAGATGTTCGTTTTTTGATGAGTATCCAAATGATAAGACCACATGCTAATGCTACTAATAGAAGATTTGAATTTTGCCTATTAATAAAATTAAAAAAGGCTTGATAATTTATATCAAACCTATTCATTAAAATGGTAGCTGCGGGGGGATTTGAACCCTCGACCCACCGGGTATGAACCGATTGCTCTAGCCAACTGAGCTACACAGCCATTTAGAATTGGTGGAGCTAAAGGGACTCGAACCCTCGACCCCCTGAATGCAAATCAGGTGCTCTCCCAACTGAGCTATAGCCCCAATAGTGTGTCACACTACCAGTGCAACGAAAATAAAATACACTATTTGGAAATTTTTTACAACAAAACAATGCCAAAACATCAACTAGTTGAATAAAATGACAAACATTTATGTTTAATCGCAATATTTTCCATAACAAGTAAATAAAAAGAATGAACCATTAGTCCATTCTTCCTTGGTTGAAGTTTGGTCGGGACGACAGGATTTGAACCTGCGACCTTCTGCTCCCAAAGCAGACGCGATACCAAGCTACGCTACGTCCCGAGATGGCGCGCCTCACAAGAATCGAACTCGTAACCTTCAGATTCGTAGTCTGACACTCTATCCAGTTGAGCTAGAGGCGCATGTGTACTTACCAGATACCCAGTAAGTAACTTTTTGGAGGTTCCTACCGGATTTGAACCGATGGTCATTGAGTTGCAGTCAATTGCCTTACCAACTTGGCTAAGGAACCATTAGCGGCGGTATGTATTATAACACCGCTACATTTAATGTATCAAGAAGGAATAATTAATTATTTTGGTTTGTTTGTTTCCTTTTTTGGCGAAGGCGATATTTTAATTTTTTATTGATGAATAGGTAGGTGACAAGGGCTCCTGTTCCAACAATTTCGATAATAAAAATAATGATTGCCCAAGTTGGTAGAGAAGTGGTTTTAAATCTTTCCCACATAGCGAGAACGGCTTCGTTAGCTTCTGAACCAAAATCTTTCATCACCGCGCAACGATCAATTGTCTCTAAATCAGGATATTGGCAATAAAATTGGCGACCCACAGCTTGGTTTTGATGAACAATTCCTTCTCCATCTTCATAAGCATAGAAATACCCATCAGCATAGAAGTGGTATTCTGGTAAATCATTATTAACATCGACAAGGTAATCGTTGTTAAAGAAATAATTGAGATTGACATCTTCATAATCGCTTTCTAAATTATCGACAATGGCGATATCACCATAGGTTTTATTGACGTTGGTTTCTTCACCATTATCATCAAGAAGTTTGATGTATTGAGGTTCAGCATCATTAATGATATTTCCATCTTCATCTTCGAGGAAACAAACAAGAGGATATTCATCATATATTGCTTGATGCTCAGAAGTTAAAAAGTCTTCATAGGCTAAGGCCTCATAATCAGAGGAGTCACTGGGATTAAGACGATAAACACTTGAATAAATCTCATTTTTTTCATCAGTAAGGAAATATAATTCTTCAGTCCTAACATCGTACCAATCGCGAACTAAATCACGGATTTCTTCACCTCCAATAAAGGAAGTGTAGCCAGTATATTCCATGTTTTCGCGAGCGTATTTAGGAGTAGAAAGGAAATCCAAAAACAAATAGGCGACTTCTTCTTGAAAAGCGGAACGTTCAGTCTTAGGCATAACCCAAGCATCAAACCAAAGATTGGATCCAAGATAAGGAATGGAATAACACAACTCTTTGTTTTCTTCTTCACCTAAGTCCATCGAATAAACCGCATCACCGCTCCAGGCTAAATTGATGCCAATTTTGCCAGAGACAATGTCGCTTTTGCCACTATCGACTTCTAATCCAAAGATATTGCCTCTTAGGTCCTTAAGAATGCTCTCGACCCCTTTGATGGTTTCATCATCAGAGCGGTTGAGAACTTCAGCGACTTTATTGTTATATTCTTGAGGTGAGATATCACCATCTAGATATTGTTGGCGATAACCAGCTAATTCTTCTTTATTGAGTTGCAAAACGGCCATGGCGTAGGTGTCACGCATGCTATCTTTGATGGAAATCGTGCCATTGTATTCGGCGTTCCAAAGCATGTCCCAAGAAGTGGCATCTTCAAGAGCTTGAGTAGGATCATAATTGGCATACACCGGATTGAAAAGTAGGCCAAGTGTACCCCACATATAACCGACTCCATATTCACCAAGAGTGACCGGACTGCCGTTGATGTCGGTAGTCTCAATTGAATCAAAACGTTGACGAATATATGATGAAGCATAAGAGTCATAATTTGGTAGTAACGTATCACGTTTATCCAATTTCACGATTAAATCTTCACGAATCATCTTTTGAATCATGTATTCGCTTGGGCAAATTAAATCAAAGCTGGACTTTCCAGTTAATAGTTGAGTATAGAGAGTCTCATTCGTGTCTGTCGTCGAATAAACGACATTGACGTTGTGATAACCAACACTATCTGCGTACTCTTCGAATTGAGTAAAGAAAATCTCTTGGTCATCATCCGTCATGTAGATGTAATCTTCCATGTTTTTGACACGTAAAAGAATCTTCTCATCTACGTCGACAAAGCGACGAGGAGTAAGAGAATAATCGGCGTTTTGCAGGTTTTTTGATGAAAAAGAACGATTATTAGTGGAAATGATCAAAGATGAAAACAAGCAAAGACCAACTAGAGAATATAGATAAAACTTTTTCATATTAATCCCTTCCTTTGCGAATCTTTTTAATATTAGAATGACGTGAACGATAGATGGTCACGGCGATTACTGCAATGATTACAGCGATAAAAATAAATGTTGTTAGAGCGCGCATTTCAGGAGGAATATTTTTCTTTTTTATCGCGGCTTGAATAAAGGTCGAAAGTGTTTCAATTTCACTGTTACCATTCAAAAGGCCGGCCCCACGGGTGAAACTTGTAATGATAAAGTCATCTAAAGAAAGGGTGATTGACAACAAGAATCCACTGAAAACGCCAGGAGCGATTTCCGGAACAGTGATTTTAGTCAAAGCCTGGCGAGGGGTAGCACCTAAATCAATCGCTGCCTCATATAAAGAAGGATCCATTTGTTGAAGCTTAGGTCTGACAGATATGTACACAAAAGGCAAACTCAAGGAGACGTGTCCTATTAACAATGTCCAAAAGCCAAAGATATCATTCTTAAAAATGTATGTTCCTAAGAAAACGAACATAACAGTTAATGAGAAGGCAATAACAATCTCGGCATTGACGATCGGTATCTGAGTTGCAAAATTAATTACTTTTTTAAACTTACTTTTGCTATAGAAAACACCAATAGCTCCTAAAGTGCCCAATAAAGTAGCTACCGCAGCCGAAATAATAGCAATTAAAAGCGTATTGCCAATCGCAATCATAATCGCTTTGTTTTGAAAGAGGTCGACGTAAAGGTTGAAAGAGAAAACATAATGTCCACCGATCAATGTGGTATTAGAAAAGGAATAGAAAACAAGCAATAAAATTGGTAAATACATTAATAGAAGGACAATCCAAATATAAGATTGACCAATGATTTTGCGTAAGGGAAAACTCTTTTTCATTATAAGTTCGCTCCTTTCGCATTTTCTTTTGAAGTATTGCGAGTTAAGAACATCGAAATACCAATTAAGATGAGCATAATAAGGGCCATCAAGCTACCATCATTCCATAGTTTATTGTTGAATTCGAGGTTAATAAAGTTACCAAATAAAGTAATCTTTCCTTCTGAGAAAACATCGCTAATGACATAACTTGACATCGTAGGCATAAAGGTCATTAAGGTAGCAGAAACAATGCCTGGAACTGATTGAGGCAAAATACTTTTCGTAAATACTTGTCTGGGATTAGCTCCCAAATCAGCGGCAGCCTCGATTTGAGAGCGGTCGAGTTTTAAGAATGTTGTATAAAGAGGTAAAATAACGAATGGCAAATAGTTTTGGACCATACCAATTAAAGTTGCTAAATATGGATAGCTTCCACCATCGATGCCCATCCAACTTAACAAATCCCGAGTCGCCCATGTTCTTAATACAAAGTTGATCCACATTGGGGCAATAAAGAGGGTAATTAAGACAATGTTTTTGTTGATTCTCTTATCGGCTAGAAAATAAGCAAGTGGGTAGCCAATTAACAAACATATTAATGTCGTTTGAAGAGCGACAAAAAGTGATACCCATAAAACATTTAATTTTGATGGAGTGGTAAAAAAGTTCACCAGGGCATCAAATGATAAATTCATGTTTTGATCAGTAAAAGCGTACAAAACAATGATTAGAATTGGGCCAATCACAAAGAGCAAAAGAAACAACACATAAGGTATTGACAGCATTTTTCTTTGAAACAAAAGGACATGCGGTCTTTTGATTCTAGACGCTTTATTACTCTTCGCGAACATATTTTGATATGTCACCTTTCAAGTGAATTTTGATTAAAGAGGAAGGAATCGAAAGACTAACAGCGTCATCGACGTTCCAAGTGTAGGGACTTTCCAAAATGAAATCTTCTTCTTCGGAAGTACGAACCATGATTTGATAATGATCACCAATGTAAATAGTTGAGGCGACTATGCCATTAACATTCCCATTGTCGAAACCATCTAAAATCTCCATACCATTTAAAGGGATTTCAGCAATAACATCCGCATCATTTAAATCATATTTCTTTCCTTCAGGTGAGACTAGGTAACCATTGTCGTCAATGTGAGAACCCTTTAATAAAGAGGTTAAATCAACTTCAAAGATAGAATCGCTAATTACTAGTTGATTCTTATTGTTAATCCAGGCTTCTGGATAAATATTGCTCTTAATATCTTTCTCCATAATTTGAATATCTTCCGCGTCAACTGATAATTCAACGAGATCACCAACATTGTGATTCTTTGTGGTTTGAACGAGAACTTCGCTCTTTCCCACCATAATGACATATTCAAAATGGACACCTTTAAATATCTTGGTTTCAATTTTTCCAATTAATTGATCTTTGCTCGCTTCGCTTGCATTTGAAAGTTTCGAGACAATAATGTCTTCTGGACGAATCACAACATCAACTTTTTCATTGATTGGGAAGTCGTCGACACAATCAAACACATGATTGAGGAAACGGACTTTTCGATTCCCTGCCATTGTTGCATTATAGATATTTGACTCACCAATGAAGTTTGCGACATAAGCATTTTTTGGCTCGTTATAAATATCCATTGGAGTACCCATTTGTTGGATTTCTCCAGATTTCATAACCACAATTGTATCGCTCATGGTGAGAGCTTCTTCCTGATCATGAGTGACATAAATAAAGGTGATACCCAATTTTTTGTGCATTTCTTTTAATTCAAGTTGCATTTCTTTGCGCATTTTTAAATCGAGAGCGCCTAATGGCTCGTCGAGCAAAAGAATTTCCGGGCCATTGACAATGGCTCGAGCAATCGCGACACGCTGTTGCTGTCCACCAGAAAGAGTGGAAATATCGCGATCTTCTAGTTCCTCTAAATCAACGATGCGAAGCGCCTTAGCGACTTTCTCATCAATTTCTTTATTGGTTAAATGTCTTAGTTTGGTCTTTTTGTTGCCTTTTTTATCAACCACTTCATAAGGGATTTTTTTGATTTTCAAGCCAAAAGCAACGTTATCATAAACATCATAATAAGGAAAAAGAGCATACCTTTGGAAAACAGTATTAATTGGTCTTTTATAAGGTGGAACCTTCGTCACATCCTGACCATTTAAATAGATTGTCCCTTTATCGGGTGTCTCGAATCCAGCAATCATCCGCAAGGTGGTTGTCTTCCCACATCCAGATGGACCAAGGAAAGTAACGAATTCTCCTTTGGTGATGTCAAGGTTAATGTCATCGACGACCGTCACCCCATCGAATACTTTGCTCACTCCTTGAAGCGAGATAATACAGTTCTCTTTTCCCATATTAGCCCTCCACTTTCTTAAAAATGATGAATATTTTTTATTAATATTTCGCACAAAATATATAGTAATTTTTTTAAGAAAACAACATAATTTTAACCCCCCTCAATTTTTTATCATTTTTTGTGATTTGACTTTATGCGCTTTTATTTGATTTAATCAATATTTTTTTCTTTTTTTAACTGGTAAAAAAATTGTAGGCAATTGATTATTTTTTTTGACATTTTTTCCATCATAATTTTTGGAATTTTTTCAAGTATATTTTTGCATTGTAATATTGATTGAAGAAAAAATCATTCTTATTTATAATAATTTACATAAAGAAGGCCCTGAATTATGAAAAAAACCGTCTTATTATTGCCGTTGATTTTTCTAGGAACTAGTTTACTAACTGGCTGCTCTTTGAAAGAAAAAATTCGACTCACCTATGGAAGTTATATTCAAGATGACTTAATTGCCTTAGATGATTTCTTTGATCTTCAAAAAAAGATGAGCGGAACCGAAAAAGGCGAAAATTTCTTGTTAGCTACTTATTTAGAGGGCGGTGTGTGTTCATGCTGGGACAATTTTGAGATAGTGTTAAAACGATATATTTCCGAAGAAGATGTTGTCATTTATAAAATTAGTAACGATTTATTTAATTCAACGAATCAAAGCCAACTTGATGAATGGGGATTAACCAAAATCACAGGAACCACTCCTTCACTCGCAATTATTAAGAATGGTATAGTAAAAAAAGAATTTATCGCCGACAACAGCGAATTCTTTGATCGATATATTTCTTTTAAAGAAAAGATTGATCAATTTGTTTTGCCACCAAATTACTATTTTGTCGACCAAAATATTCTCGATGATGCAATTGCTAATGATGATAAAGTATTAGTTCATTATATGTGGGATTTCTGCCCAGACTGCCAATATAGCGGCCCATCGGTTCTCTTCCCTTATACAAATGATCACAATTTCACTTTAAAAATGTACTTAATCGATATTGGAAGGCTGACTGGTTATGATCCCGATGCCGAAAATCCTTTTGCAAATTTCAGCACATCAAACCAAGAATATGTCGATTTTTTAAGAGATCATCAGATTTCCTTTGCCGGAAACGAAACCTATGGCTACGACAGAGGATTTGTTCCCGCCACTCAATATTGGGAAAACGGCGTTCTTAAAGATGCTAACGTTTATTTCAATGATTCTTTAACTTTAGAAAACAACGAATGGAAAGTCACAAGTTCATTTTTCACTGAAGAAAGAAAAGATAGCCTCCACTACCTCGAAGGAGTAGAGACTACCGTTTTAGAAGGTTTAATTGTCGCCGAAGAAGATGTCACGCCTTCCAATAATGATCCATCTGTTGGATCTTGGCGCAAAGATGCCGCCAGCGTTTATCATAACCCTTTATTAATAGCGTTCTTAGATACTTACGCTTTATAATTATTTAATTTTTTGATAATAATTTTCAAAATTCTTGTTTAAACGACTAATTAGTTTTTTCTTTGTAAAGTAAGAAACGAATGAGTACTTTATAGAAGTTGCTACCAATTTATAAACCTCCTCTTTTGTCAAAGAGAATGTTTTTACCATTTGTTTCATATCCATAATCGCATCGGTATTTGAAACTGTCATATTGTCGCTATTGATGGTGACAGGTATGCCCTTTTCAATAAATTTGCGTAAAGGAACATCAGAATACCCTTTCAAAGATTTGGTTTGAAGATTACTGGTGGGACAAAATTCAAAGCACACTGGTCGAGTCAAGACTCGAACTACACTTTGTTCATCAAGAGAAAGGTGAACACCATGCCCAATTCGTTGCGCACCATTGTCTAAAGCCATCATAATTTCTTCATTTCCGGTGGCCTCACCGCTATGAATAGTTATATTCAGACGATATTTTTGTGCTATTTGGTATATTTTCTTATAGTAGGTGCCAGGGTGGAGAGCCTCCGCACCTGCTAAATCGACCGCTACAACATGATGGTGTCTCAATTTTTTAGCCACTTCGATTGTTTCTAGATTATCTTTTTCAGAAGCATGCCTCATGCAACAAAGAATAAGATTTGCCGAAAAGCCTTTTGTCATATGAAGGCCTTCCTTTAAACCATTTATCGCCGCTCGAGCTGCTTGTAACTGGCTCATGCCTTCACGAGTGTGAAGAATGGGGGCAAAGCGAATCTCGGCATATATGAAACCCATTTCAGCAAGCCGAAGGACCAGCGAACGAGTAACAAAAGTCAGATTTTCAGCCTTTTGTAAAAGTTTAAGCGGCAAATCAAAACGCTCTAAATAAACTTCTAGAGAAGGGCAATCATGAGGGACATATATGTTGTTTGGAAAATCTTTTCCTAAATCAATTTTGTCCTTTCGCGATAAAACAATGAAGTCCTCTTTGCTAAGGGAACCATCGAGATGTAAGTGTAAATCAATCATAAAGTACTCCTTTTTATGTATTAAAAATCAACGCTTGGTAAGAATAAAGGTCAGGATGAACGGTTATACTGGAAGAACTAACCTTCAAATATTTAGGAAATAAACTTTTAAAAATTTCAATTTGCCAATTATCAGGATAACCACTCGGTGGGTTTTTAACTTGATAATGCATTGGAATAATTAATTTTGGCTTAATATATTCAGCTAATAATTTGGACTCTTGAGCCGAAATGGTGTAAAAACCATTTATCGGAACAAATAGAACATCAACACCTTTGAACGGAGCAAATATGCTAAGAGGATAAATATCTCCAACATCACCAAGATGAGCGAAAGAAATATTGTCAAATGAGAAAATGCGCCCGTAAACTAAGCCTCTTTGTTTGCCATTTTCACGATCATGAGGCAATGGATATTCTTTATATTGCAGGCTTTTTGTTGAAGGAATCAACTTTACATATTCTCTTGCGTTATGGTCATGATGCTCATGCGAACAAAGCACTAAATTGGCACTTATGTTCTTCGGAAATAATATTCCGTTAACCGAACCATTTTCATAGGGATCAAGAACAATAGAAAAATCATCACTGGCGACTTTAAAACTTGAATGACCAAGATATTGTATTGAAACCATAAACCTACATTCATTAGGCCTTGCGATGTCTATTTCAACTATGTTTAACCTAACTATCTCTATTTTAACAAATATAGAGAAAAAGACCATACATTAAGCAACAAAGCAGCTTTGATTTCAATTACTACTATGTTTAATCATTTTTTTAATCTCATTTCTTCCTTTTGGTATAATATAAATTTATAAAGGAGATTTAATTCATGAAGAAAGAAAAAAAGAAACGTTTAATCAAGCCTTATGATCCGAACAAAAAGAGCATATTAAAAGACTTTAAAGCGTTTATCAGTCGCGGAAACGTCATGCAACTTGCAGTCGGCGTTATTATCGGTGGTGCTTTTTCAGCAATTGTCAGCGCGTTAGTTAATCACATCCTTATGCCAGTTATTGGCTTAGCCGTAATTGGAGGGCTAGATAGTTTTTACACTATTCTTCCCAATAGTGTTTTAGCCAATGTTCAAGATGGAAAGTCCGGTGTGCTTGCCAACGATGGAAACTGGTATACTTCTTTAAGCAAAATTGATTGGGGACTACTAATTAATTCCGTCATTAATTTCATTTTGATAGCCATCATTCTTTTTGCATTTATTAAAATTTTCGCCGCTATCAAAAAAGCAAATGATGATCGAAAAGCTAAATGGTTAGAAGCTCATTATCAAAAGTATCCTGAGCTTAGACCTGCTCCAGTTGACCCAGGAATTCCTGAACCAACTGATCACGAAATCTTAAAAGAGATGTTAAGTGTTTTAAAAGCGAAAAAAAATACTAAATCAAAATAAACATCGCCCATTAATCATAAAAAAAGACTGCCTTTGGTAGTCTTTTTTGTCTTGTTGTTTAACTTAGATTTTGTCGTTTGAGCCAAGAACATTAATAATCTTGTGTTTAACGATTTCACGGACATAAGCGCGACCATCACCAAGATATTGACGAGGATCGAAGTGATCTGGATGCTCAGCAAGATGCTTGCGGACAGCAGCGGTGACGGCTAAGCGAAGATCAGAGTCAATGTTAATTTTGCAGACCGCCATCGCAGCGGCTTTGCGAAGCATTTCTTCGGGGATGCCAATAGCGTCAGGCATATTACCACCATTCTCGTTGATGATTTTGACATATTCTTGAACAACACTGGAAGCACCATGTAATACGATGGGGAATCCGGGTAACTTCTCGCTGACTCTTTGAAGAATATCAAATCTTAATTGGGGCTTTTGTCCTGGTTTGAATTTATAAGCTCCATGGCTTGTTCCAATCGCGATGGCTAATGAATCAACGCCAGTGCGGCTAACGAAGTCAAAGACTTCATTTGGATCAGTGAATTGAGCATCATCACTTGAAACATTAACGGCATCTTCAATACCAGCTAATTTTCCGAGTTCTCCTTCAACAGTGACATATGGAACATGAGCATGCGCGTATTGGACCACTTTTTTGGTTAGAGCAACGTTCTCTTCGTACGATAAGTGACTCCCATCAATCATAACGGAGGTAAAACCGTGATCAATGCAGTCTTTGCATAATTCAAAAGTATCACCATGATCAAGGTGAAGAACCACTGGGACTCCAGTATCCTCAAGAGCGGCTTGAACTAAATGAGTTAAATAGGCTTGTTTAGCATACTTCCTCGCCCCCGCTGAGACTTGCAAAATAACAGGTGATTTTGTTTCTTTGCAGGCTTCGGTGATTCCTTGAACAACTTCCATATCGCTGACGTTAAAAGCTCCAATGGCGTAACCACCCTTGTAAGCTTTCTCAAACATTTCTTTAGTATTTACTAATGGCATAATATATTCCTTCCTTATACGTGATGAATTATATACTTAATCGTCTAAAAGATTAAGAGAAATACTATTTCGTTTCTTATTTTTTATTTTTAGTTCGTCTTCTTTTTCAACTTTTCATATAAGTCGATTGAAAAATAAGAACGATTGAGAGGAACAATAGAAATTATTCCGTGATTAATTTGGTATAAATCAGTATCGGATTTTGCTACTTCAATATCTTCCATGTGGCGATAGGCATAATACCCACTTTCCTTTTTTACGAAGTAGTTTCTATCTTTTCGATAGTGAAGTTTTCCTAAAGAAATGCCATCAACCGTTTCTCCCAAAGGGAAATTGATGTTCAATAAATATGTATTATTCAAAAGTTGATGATTCATCATATAATCCCAGACTTCTTTAAAGTGCTTACCCACTAAATCAAAATTGTTTTCTGTTGAAATGGCAAAGGTGACCTTGTTAAATATTAAGGCTTCTAAACAAGCTCCAATTGTTCCACTGTACATCGTATCGTACGAAACGTTGTTTCCATGGTTAATTCCCGATACCACTAAATCAAAGTTTATATCTAAGCTGGAAAGGGCGAAGGACACACAGTCCGCAGGAGTGCCTGAACAAGCAAAAACATCAGGGCTAATTTCCTCAATTTGAATCGGTTTCCCCAAAGTGATTGAGCAGCTTTTCGCACTCATACCCTCTTTTGGAGCCACAATAATTACTCTCCCATAAGGAATAAGCAATTTTTTCATTAACTGAATTCCGATAGAAGAATAACCATCATCGTTGGTAAGCAAAATATTCATATTTTTAATTTTACGTTTTAAAGAAGAATGTTTCTATTGTTTTTTAATTTCGGGAAAAAGAGAATGCGTTTTTCCTCTTCTTATTATTTTAAATCGATTGATGCTTTTGCAAGTCGCAAAATTGGCAATTCTCTTCTCTTGACGAGTATTCCACAACCGTAGTCTTGCATAGTCTGGAATGTCTCAATAGCCTTATCAATCGGCATCCAAACTATTTGTTCAATCATTGTTTTTTCGTAGTCATCAAGTTTTGTGCCCACCCATCGTTTGGTTTTAGCCACGAAATAATAATTATGATTTTCGCGATGTATAAAGTTATAGAAATCACGAACCTGGCCAAGAGGAGAAATGATTTCCACTTGATAGCCTATTTCTTCTTCCATCTCGCGTAGAAATGCGTCGCAAATTTTTTCTTTGCTTTGTGCCCCGCCGCCAGGAAGTTCATAATAATTGCGTTCTCCGAATGAATCAAAACCATGTAGTTTAACTAATGCAACTTCGTTTTTCTCATTAAAAACAACACCGCGAGAAATTTTACGAACATGGTCAATATAAGAAAAAGGGTATTGATCATCAGTAAGCTTTTGTATTATTTTCATAGCGATAGTTTAGATTAGTAATCGCTAATAGACAAGAGAAAACTCCCTATTAAGGGAGCCTTCACTTTTGTTTTAGTCTTCGATTTTATTTTCGCGAATGACTTTTTCTTTCAGATATTCAGGAACTTCTTCATAAGATTCAAATGTTCGATTGAAGTATCCACTAGCTTGAGTGATGGATTTGAGCTGAGCAACGTAATCGATAATTTCGGCTTCAGGAATCAAGGCTTCAATCTGTTGGACTCCATGTTCTCCCTCTTCAATGTTTTGAACTTTCGCACGGCGAGTGTTGAGATCAGAGAGAACATCGCCTGTATATCTGCTTTCAACGTTTACTTTGATGCGCATGATTGGCTCGAGAATGATAGGTGAACATTTTGGATATGCTTCTTTAAAGGAGAGGATTGAGGCCATTTTGAAAGCTTGTTCATTACTATCAACTGGGTGATATTTACCATCGACAAGAACGGCTTTTACGCCAATGACTGGGAATCCAGCGAGTGGGCCAGATTTAACTGCTTCAAAGAAGCCTTTTTCAACTGCTGGGTAATAGTTTTTGGGAACAGCGCCACCAAACACTTCTTCTGCGAAGGTGTTCTCGGAGGCTGGTTCGAATCTCATATCGACAACACCATAGAAGCCGCTTCCACCAGATTGCTTGACATATCGACCAATGGCCTGGCCAACTTTCTTAATTGACTCACGATAAACAATTTTCATCGGTTGAACAGTGAGTTCAATCTTGAAATTGTCTTTTAACTTCGCGAGGACAAAGTCGATGTGGGAGTTAGAAACACCACCGATGAGTAATTGCTTTGTTTCATTATTGCGTTTAACTTCAACGCATGGATCTTCTAATTGTATTTTGGCTAATGCAGGTCCGATTTTTGACTCTTCATTTTTGTTTTTTAATTCAATGGCTTTGAAAATAACGGCGGTTGGATATTTGACAGCCTTATAATTAATAATGGCCTTAGGAGATGAGAGAGTCATTCCTGATGAAACGCCTTCTAAACGAGTCACTGCTGCGATATCTCCAGCCCCCACTTCAGCGATTGAGTCCATTTTCTTTCCGCACATTTGAAACAACATACTAACGCGCTGAACACTTCCGTTAACGGACACCTCATCACCAGTATGTAAAACACCAGAATTGACCTTAATGAGGTTAATATTTCCTGAGTAAGGATCGACAAGTGTTTTAAAAACATAAGCTGAGAATGGTTCATTAAGACTAGTGGCACGTTCGACTTCTTTTCCTGATTCATCAAGCGCTTCAAATGGTTTGAGATCGCTTGGAGCAGGCAAATAGTCGACGAACATATCAAGCAATGTTAAAATGCCAATATTTTTTAACGCACTACCAACGAGGACTGGCACTAAAGCACCAGACATGACACCTTTGCGCAATGAATCACGCATTTCTTGATCGGTGAATGATTCTCCACCAAAGAATTTTTCTAATAAAGAGTCATCGGTTTTAGCCACTTCTTCAACAATTGTATTGTGAAGTTCAAAGACTTTTGCTTTCTTATCTTCATAGATTTCTGCTTCAACGCATTGTTTTCCGTCGTATTTTTTAGCCTTTAAGTTAATGATATTAACAAACCCATCAAAGTCATTGTCATGCCCTAATGGATAGGAGAATGGAAGAGCTTCGCTTCCTAATCTCTCGCGAATTTCTTTGAGTAATTCATCAAAATTCACTCCTTCTTTATCCATTTTGTTAACAAAGATAAATGTTGGAATACCTCTTCTTTTTAATTGATTCCAATGTTTAATGGTTCCGACTTGGACTCCAACACTGGCATCGATGAGTAGGACAGCGCCTTTGACAAAGCGGGTGATACCAATACTTTCAGAAATGAAATCATCGTTTCCAGGAATATCAAGAATGTTAATTTTGTGGTCTTTGTGTAACAAAGGAATGACTGAAGTTTGAATAGATGAACCTCTTTTTTGTTCATCAACTAAATAATCACTAACGGTATTTTTCTTTTCAACTTCGCCTTTGGCCGGGATAGCGCCACTCACGAATAGTAAAGACTCCACTAAAGAAGTTTTTCCACTTCCCTGATGTCCCATTAAGACAATGTTTCGGATATTTTTTGGATCAAACATGTTATTTAAATCTCCTTAGACTCTAAAATATTTGCTATAGCGGCCTTTAGTAATTAGTTGAATGCGATTGTCTCGCACTAATTTAGCTAAGGCCTTCTCAATTGTCGCTCTACTAGCGGCGTATAAGACATTTTGAATGACATTTTTGCTAATAGGAGTAGAACTATCTGCCACAATGCGAAGAACTTTTTCTTCTGCAGTGCCATCGATGTTGTTAATTTCGATGATATAGTCGAGTTTGTGATAACCTTCTAAAAAGATTTTTAAAAGGAAGATTACATATTGAGAATAGTCATTTTCATTCTCGCTCCAACGATCGCAGGAAGAGGCAAATGCATCGATGTAACCGCCAATTTTTTGACGGACAAGATAAGATATTGAAAAATATGAATCAATGTTGTATCCATATTTTTTCAAAAGGAAGTATAGGAGTAGTCTAGATAAGCGTCCATTGCCATGGTTGTAGGGATGGATGCACATAAAATCTAATAAGAAGCAACAAATTAAAATTAACTTATTGCATTGTTCATCCGCGGCGCAGATGTTAAATTGATAAATCAAATTATCGAGGAGTTGGACCACCTCTTCTGGAGCAGCTGGCACAAATAAAGTGCGATATGTTCCATCGGACAAAATTTCTTGAATATAGTTTTGAGTATCCTTAAACTTACCGCCAAACTCAGGATTATAATCCTTATACATATAGTAATGAAGCGTGCTAATAAAGGAACGATCAAATGGTTGATATTTGTAAACATCATCAATGAGATCAATGGCTTGAGCATATCCTTTCACCATATGTTCTTGGAAAGTGACTGGGACCTTATTTTTCTCAAAAAGTTCTTTTTCTTGAACTTCAGAAATAAAAACATTGCCTAACGCACAAGAAGCGATAACGCCACTTCGATAAGCAATGCTTTGTAATTTTTCCAGTTTTTTAAGCTTTTCAACTGAAAGAGTTTTTCCCCGATACATTTCAATAGGATTGACTAAAGAATTGATTTCGGGCTTTGACAAGCTCAAAACAGTTCTTTTAAGATCGAACATTTTCATTTTTCTTATACCTCTTGTTGGTTTAATTATGAATGATGAATGGTTATAGTTCAACACTTATTAACTATTTTTGTGTAATAAATACCTAATTGAGCAAAACAACAAAACATTTCAGGATCTAAGAAGTGCCTTTTTGTTTCCTTCAATCATGTTTTATTGTTTTCAAATTTCAGTCAATGACTTTTACAAAATTACAAAATAAAAGGCTTCCAAGCAGGAAGCCGTGCTGTTAAGTTTGGG
>CAYFSI010000018.1:0-238 GCA_964345825.1 uncultured Staphylococcaceae bacterium
GGGAGCTTCGTCTGCACCGCGTCTTCGTCCACCCGTGTGGCCTCCAACAGGTCACCACCGAGGCGATTGTCACCGGCTGTGGAGATAACTTCGAAAGTTCCATCGCCAATATCGAGGATTGAAACATCGAAAGTTCCACCCCCTAGATCGAAGACGAGTATTTTTTCTGATTTTTTGGTGTCTAGACCATAGGCTAATGCGGCAGCGGTTGGTTCGTTGATAATGCGAATGACATCCA
>CAYFSI010000018.1:311-11453 GCA_964345825.1 uncultured Staphylococcaceae bacterium
CTGCCTTTTCTACCTTGTGACCGAGATGTGTCTCAGCGTATTTCTTCATATAAGCGAGAACTTTCGCAGAGATTTCTTGGGGAGTGAAGTCTTTATTAATGCAATTAACATGAATTCTTTCTGAACTTCCCATTTTACGTTTGACTGAGCTGATGGTGTCAGGGTTGGTGACAGCTTGACGCTTAGCAGCGTTACCGACAATTTCCTCACCATTGGCTTTGAAAGCCACGACAGAAGGAGTTGCATTAGTGCCTTCTGGATTTGGGATGACTTTAACTGTGCCATCCGCTTGTAGATAACTCACGACGGAGTTAGTTGTACCTAAATCGATACCTAGAATAATTTCTTTTGCCATAATTTAATTTCCTCCTTATGCATCGAATTTGTCTTGGGTTTGGTTTTCTTCTGGTTTTGTTTCTTTAGCCTTAGGTTTGCCAGTTACTGACACAATGGCATGTCTAACAATTAAGTCATGCAGTTTGTATCCCTTTCCATAAACACGGGCTACGCGATTCTCTTCGCCTTCGGATTCAGAGACATCCATGGCGTTCATTGTGAGAGCATCGAATTTGTCACCAACAGTGGGAGTGATTTCAACCACTCCTTCGTTTTGCAATACCGTCACCAGATTTCGGTATATGTATTGGAATCCAGTCAAGTAATTCTTCAAGGCCGGATCAGTTGGCTCATTTTGCAAAGCGAGATAGAAACTATCAAGAATAGGAATCAGTGATTCAATGAATCCTTCAGCGCGGTACTTAATCGCTCTTGATTGATCCTTTTCCAGGCTAGTTCTTAAATTTTTGGTATCAGCGAATGCTCGGTAGTATTCGTTTTTCCAATGATCAACATCGCTTTTCAATTTGTTGATCTCATTTTTATAATCTTTTCGATTATGAAACTCCTTTTCAGTACATTCTTCTGTACAAGGTTCTTTATCTTTAGGCATCTCCACTATTTTTGCCTCCTTTATCATCAAATTTTGCGAAGTATTCATTAAGTTTCTCAGTCAAATATTCAAGAGCGCTGAGCGCTTTATCGTAATCCATACGGGTGGGACCAAGCAAGGTAATGGATGTCTCTCCTTCGCTTCCGAGTTTGACTTTGGCGGTAATGGCTGATACATCAGGATTTCCGCTCACATCACCTATTTTTACGACGGGGATATTGCTATCACCTTTTAGATTTCCTTCAACCTCTTTAATTAACGTGCTGTCATTGAGGAGATGGAACATTCTTTGAAGCTTTCCAGCATCATTTTTAAATTCTGGATTTTTGAACAGTTCTTCTCTTCCATATAAGGAGAGACGATCACTCGCAAAGCGAACAAACGTTTCAAGTAAAGCTTGATAAACTAAGTCGTGACTAACAATATAATCGTTAAGAATTGGCTTGAGGGCCTTTATTTTATCGACTAATTGAAAGATTGGTGTCCCTTTTAAACGATCATTTAATAAGGTTACGCACGAGACTATTTCAGTGGCATCAATTCCATTTTCCAAGAGGAAGGTTTTGTTTTCCACGTAGCCTTTGTCAGTGACGAAGACCGCTGTTATAGTGTTGGGACCAATGGGAATGAGTTGAATGTTAGCGAGTCGCTCTTCTTTCTCGTCTGGGCCCATAACCACAGAAACTAGTGAAGTCATTTGTGATAATATTTCACAGCTTGACTTAAGGACTTCTTCAATAGATTGAATCTTAGCGGCTAGGATGTTTTGCAAAGAAAATTTTAAGTCTTCATCAACACTTTTGTCACGTAGATGTTCACAATAGTAGCGATATCCTTGTGCACTTGGCGCCCGCCCACTTGATGTGTGCGTTTTCTCTATTAATTCGCTCTTCTCTAAGGCCACCATTTCATTTCTAATAGTTGCTGAAGAATAGGGAAGATGGTATTCGTCAATCAAAGTTTGGCTCCCGACAGGTTCAGCGCGTTTGATAAAGTACTCAACGATATATTTTAGAATGGTATCGCTTCGTGATAATGCCATATCCGAACCTCCTTTTAGCACTCCTTTGTTTTTAGTGCTAGTCTAATTATAAAATTATTTTTGGCAGTGTCAACAGTTAATTGCTAAAAATATTCAAGACTTTGTCTAATTCATAAAAAAATGGCTTTTTTGCCACCTAAAATATACTTTAAATGTAAAGAAAATAAAACTTATTCGCTGATGAATTGCACGATAATTTGGTCAAGTATCATCATTCCCTCATAGGTCGGAATTAGACAAGCGCCTTCTATTTTTAATAGACCTTCTCTGATGAAAGATTCGATGCTTGGTTGGTGGATGACAAGAAAATCTTCTCCAAAACGTTTTTGATATTCTGAAAAGGATAATCCAAAGATGGTTCTCAAAGAGAGCATAATGTAATATACCTTGTCATCTTCATATGTAACTAATTCTTTACCATCTAAGAAGTGACCATCATTATATTGGTTGATGCTGCTCGTGTTGCGATAGCGATATTTATCGACAAAACCGCTTGCTCCCAGGCCAATTCCATAATATTGATCATCTTTCCAATAGGTAAGATTATGAAGGCTGAAACGACCCGGTTTTGCCCAGTTGCTTACTTCATAATGAACAAAACCATCTTCGGCCAATCGCTTAGCGATTAAATCATATAATTCTCGTGAATAGTCCTCGCTGGCTTCTTTTATTCCATCAAGGTAAAATTTCGTGTGTGGGTGAATTGATAATGAATAGCATGAGATATGGTCGACTTCTAAACCGATCAAACGATTAATATCATTTAACAACATGCTTTTATTGACTTGAGGAAGACCTAATATCAAATCGACATTAATATTATCGAAACCAAGATTGCGAGCGTTTTTAATAGCTTCCTTAACATTATCAAATGTGTGGTGTCGATTGAGAAGGGTGAGAATTTTGTCATCCGTAGATTCAACCCCTAAAGAAATGCGATTAACCCCGCATTTCTTTAACAAAGTTAATTTATTCATATTCAGAGATTCCGGATTGGCTTCAATGGTGAATTCTTCCACCTCTTTGCAATAAGGCTGAAGCATTTCTAACAGCCGTTCAAAGAGATGATCTTCTAAGGCAGTTGGCGTGCCTCCTCCAATATATATTGTCTTTAAAGGATGGTCGATAGCTAAAGACACTAATTCCTCTTGAAGTCTTGCGAGGTATTTTTCCGCTAAAGAAGTAAAATACTGCAACTTTGGAAAGTCGCAGTAATGGCAAATGTGTTCACAAAACGGAATGTGAATATAAAGTGAAGAGGGCTTATTTGTCATCTTCCTTATCTTTGTAATTGCTGATTTCTTCAGCGGTTTTTTCATCGTCAACAGGGACAAGCACTCTATCAAGTTCCTCTTTGACGATTTCTTTTTCATCTTTTTTCTCTTCTTTAAGTTTTGGATGCATTAAGCGGTGAATGATAAAAGCAATTAAGGCGATAATGGCCGCAGCGATAACAATGATGAGAAATATTAATAAGTTTTGCATAGATTAGCCTTTCTAGTTACGGGGAATGGGTGTATAAACATTTTTGTTTTTCACCATTTCTTTACGATAATACCCTAATTCAACCAAATGGTCCATAGATGTTCTCGCTGTTTCATAAGCGCACCCAAGCGCTTTTTTGCATTGAGCGATTGTATATTTCTTCCCAAGAGTGCAATGACGAGCATAAAACTTGGCTTCGTTTCTCTTTAAGGAAGGATCTAATTCTAGAAGATGTTCTTCTAAACGGCAAGCCTGCTTTTCATCTAAAACTGGTGGGATATAGCTGACAGCGATCTTTTCAGCTAAGACTTCGCGAACTTCTTCTTTTTCAATTGGCTTAGGTTCGCTCTTTTCGACTGGTTTAACAGCCGTTTCTTTTGATTTTAGTTCAGGTTTCGTAAATATTGTCTCTCTTGGAAGAGGTTCTTTTTCGATAATTGGTTCTTTTTTTACTTCTTTTACCGGTTCGACTTTTTCAACAGGAACTTCTTCGATACGATAGTAGTCTTTTTTCATCTCTTCGCTACTGCGATTGGCGATGTAATCAAGGACTTTTTCGCATTTATCACTGATATAAGGAACAGCAAAATTAATAAAGTATGTCAAATCGTTAGTTTTTTGAACTTCAACGAGAAGGCGAGCGATGACATCTTGTTTCTCGTTGAGAAGTGATTCGAAAGGTAATAGAACACCAAGCTCCGAAAGACCAGTATGCGCTAAGACGGCTTTCGCCATCAATAGAGCAATTTCATCGTTATAGGAAGGGAAAGGACGGATGTAATTAATATAGTAATAGGTTGCAATACTTTTGACTAAACCACTACTTTTTCCATTTTGGATAAATGAGAATAAATCATTCATCATCGAATCGATTAAATGAACTGGAGCAGCTGTATAGACTGGATCAATCAAGACGCGATTTTCAGGATTCTTGTCATCTTTAATTCGATAAAAACTAGTCAATTCAGGATCTCCGATAATTTTGGCATATAATTCAGCAAGGAAATCGATATCGATTGGACTCAAAAACTTACTTTTAATGAAAGTTAATGAATTTAGATAATGTTTCAAGACTCGGTGAGTGCTCGAAATTTCCTTCACATCACCTTGAACTAGTGAACGTAAATATGGCTCTGTAACATCTAATTCATATTTTGAAGCAATATTTTCCAATGATTTAATTAACCACGTATCCTCAAATTGCTTGGAATCACCATTGCTTGGGTTCATGCGCATGTATTCGCGAAGAATGCGAAGCAGCTTTCCTTCTAGTTCATTCACCGATGTGGCCACAGTTGGACAAAAGCACACCAATAAAGAATTGCGATCGACGCTTTTGATATTGAGATACTGATTGTAAGCGCTTCGGTAAGATAGAATGTTAGCCCAGATATTGTCAATGAGAGACATTTTTAATTCTTTGCCAACTTCGCTACGAGTCGCATATTTAGTTTCAGTAAAACGAATAGCTAAATCATTGCTTGCCATAAAAGATACCCCTTTATGGCTTTATTATATAAATATTTCGAAAAATATGGCAAGAAGAAAACCAAAATAACTACTAAAATACTACTAATTAAAAACTAATTGTCATCATCGTCAATCGATAAGATTGACATAAAGGCTTCTTGTGGTACTTCAACAGAACCAATCTTTTTCATACGTTTCTTGCCTTCTTTTTGTTTTTCAAGGAGTTTCTTTTTACGAGAAATATCTCCTCCATAGCACTTGGCTAAAACGTCTTTCCGCACTGCTTTAACATCAACACGGGCCACCACTTTGCCACCAATTGCGGCTTGAATTGGTATTTTAAATTGCTGTCGGGGAATAACCTCTTTGATTCTTCTAATGACACCAAGGCCCCTTTTATATCCATCTGGACGATAGATAATACTGCTTAAAGCATCAACAACTGTGGCGTTTAATAAGACATCTAATTTGACAAGATCGCTTTTTCGATAAGAGGAGTATTCATAATCGAATGAAGCATATCCCTTTGTATAGCTCTTAAGTTTATCAAAGAAATTATAAATAATTTCGGCAAGAGGCAACTGATATGTCAAGATCATTCTTGTTTCATCAAAATATTCTAGGTTTTCGTATATGCCTCGTCTTTCTTGGCATAATTCCATAATCGCTCCGACATATTCTTTAGGAGTCATGATGGAAGCTTTAACGTATGGTTCTTCAATATGATCAATCTTTGAATTATCTGGCAATTTACTGGGGTTATCGAGATTAATAACACTCCCATCAGTCATATGAACATGATAAATAACGCTTGGAGCGGTCAAAATTAAATCGAGGTCATATTCTCTTTCTAATCGTTCTTGAACGATATCCATGTGTAATAGTCCAAGGAATCCACAACGGAAACCAAAACCAAGAGCTTGGCTAGATTCAGCGATATATTGAAGTGAGGCATCGCTCAATGATAATTTATCAAGAGCATCTTTTAATTCATGATATTCTTCTGAATAAACAGGGTATAGTCCACAGAAGACCATCGGATTCATTATTCGGTAGCCAGATAGAGCTTTTGTGGCTGGATTGTTGACTGATGTCACTGTATCGCCAGGATGAACATCTTTAATATTTTTAATTTGAGCGCATAAATAGCCAACCTCACCAGCTGATAGGCTATCAACTTTAATCGGATCGGCAGCGTGAATTCCCAATTCAGTGACTTGATATTCCTTGTTAGCTTGAATTAAGCGGATTTCATCGCCAATGTTGACAGTTCCATCCATGATACGGATAAGAATTGCTACTCCTCGGTAAGAATCGTAATAACTATCAAATATTAAAGCCTTTAAAGGGGCTTCTGGATTTCCGCTTGGCGGAGGAACATCTTTGACAATGGTCTCTAATAGTTCGTGAATGTGGTAGCCAGTTTTGGCTGAGACTTCGATGACATCTGCGCAGTCAATGCCGATCTTTTCTTCAATTTCTTTGCGGCATAGGTCCGGTCGAGCGCTTGGTAAATCAATTTTATTGATAACTGGTAAGATTACTAAATCATTATCGATGGCAAGATATGTGTTAGCGAGTGTTTGAGCCTCAACACCTTGGGTGGCATCCACCACCAAAATAGCTCCTTCGCAGGCCGCTAAAGAGCGGGATACTTCATAGGTGAAGTCAACATGCCCGGGAGTGTCGATAAGATTAAAAATATAAGTGTTTCCGTCATCAGCTTTGTAATTCAAAGTAACCGCGTTGAGCTTAATGGTTATGCCTCTTTCTCTTTCTAGATCCATAGAATCGAGAATTTGTTCTTTCATGTCACGTTGTTTGATCGTTCCAGTTGCTTCTAAAATACGGTCAGCAAGAGTGCTTTTGCCATGATCAATATGGGCAATGATGGAGAAATTTCTAATTTTCTTTTGGTCTATTTTCATATGTTTTCGCGTTATTATAGCATGAAAGCCTATTTCTTAAAGAAATTTAATAAGTGATTTTTCACTTCTTGAGGATTGAGAACAACCATATAGTTGCTCCATTCGACCCTAAAGAGGTCTTGATACTGACGATACATATATCTTTCATCGATTAAAAGAGCCGCCCCTCTATCATCTTCGCTTCGTATTACTCTTCCTACTGCCTGCATGACCTTGTTCATGCCGGGATTGAGATAGGCGTAATCGTGTCCGGGTTTATCTTGGCTCTTAAAATAAGCTGCAATTTGATCGCTCTCAAAATTGATTCTTGGCATACCAATTCCGATGATTACCGCCCCAATAAGACGGTCATCAATTAGATTAATGCCTTCGGCAAAAGAGCCACCAATCACCAAAAATCCGACGGTTGTAACAGTGGGATGCTCCATAAAATGATTGAGAAAATCAATCTTTTCTTGATCAGACATATCGCGATCTTGGCGATAAAAAACGAAATCCTCAGGAGAGAAAAGTTGAATCAGTTTTTCTAGATATTCATAGCTAGGGGTATAAACAAAATAGTTGCCTACTTTATTAGCCACGAATGCTCGAATATATTCTGAGACTTCTTCATAAGAGCTTTCTCTATTTTTATATTTTACTGAGACTTTAGGAGCCACCATTAACTTGAAATTGTTTTGAGGGAAAGGAGAAGGGAGAATGAGAGTTGGATCACTATTCTTTTTACCACCAAGCGTGTCAATAAAATATTCAATAGGAGATAGCGTGGCAGAGAAAAATACACTTCCCTTTAATCGATTGGTCATTGAGGAAATAAAATAGGATGCATCTAAACAAAATAGATGTATCTTAATGTCATCTTCAACTTGATAATAGGCAAGATATCGCTCATTAAAGAACTCACTAATTTTCATAAAGCGATTGACTTCAAGATAGAAATCGAGCAAGTCTTTGCTGACAATTTCGTGTTCGTTTTTATTGAGATCCTGCATCAAATTGATAAATGAATTATATATTTTATATTCATCCTCGGAAAAATCTTCCAAAGTGTGGTTACCAATTGGATAGTTCGCAGAGATTTCTTTGAACATTTTATCGAATTTGCTCATCGCTTTTTTTAGTCGTGAATGTTTTACTTTGCGGATTGATTTTCGGGCTTTCAAGAAGGAAATATAACTAATCGAGGCACTATACATATCTCTAGAACGATCAACGAGATTGTGGGCCTCGTCCACTAACGCTAAATAATGGCTCGCATCTTCTTCAAAATATCTCTTCATGAATGAAATAGGATCAAAGACATAGTTATAATCGCAAATGATTAAGTCACAGAATAAGGAAAGATCGAGTTCTAATTCAAAGGGACATATTTCGTTTTCTCGAGCAATTGTGACAACTGTTTCGTAATTAAAAGTCGAATGATCGAGTAAAGATTGCTTTAAAACACCCTGAATCTTATTGTAATATCCCTTAGCGAACGGGCATTCATCGGGATTACAGGCTTTTCCGCTTGAAAAACATATTTTGTCTTTAGCGGTGACAACAATGTCATTGAGGACAAGCGATTTGCTCTTTAATAATTCAGCCGCTTCATAAGCCGCTTCTTTGCCTGATGTCTTAGCGGTCAGATAAAAGATTTTGCTCTTGTCATCATCGGCTAGAGATTTGATGAAAGGAAAAAGAGTGGACATAGTTTTGCCAATTCCAGTTGGAGCCTCGCAGTAGAAACGACCACCATTCTTGGTAATGCCATAGACATATTTCGCTAATTCTCTTTGGCCTCTTCGATACTTGTCAAAAGGAAATTGAAGATTCTTAATTGAGAGATCTCTTTCTTCTTGGTGACGAAAGATAATATTAACAAAAGCTAGATAATCGTAAAGGAGCCCAAAAACAAAGTGTTCCAACTCCTCTTTGAGAAAATAATAGTAATCCACCATTTTCTCTTTTTCTTTTCCTTGACGAATGTATGTCATTTTTACCCCAATTCGAGGAAGATTTTGTTCGTACAAAAACATCAAAGCATAGCATTTGGCTTGCCCGAGATGCCAATCGTTGTTCTCCTCTTTAAAAGTATTCAAATCAATGACAGAGGATTTAATCTCATCAACGATGAACTCATCCGTGTTCTTTTTGATAATTCCATCTGCTCTTCCTTGGAGTTCGATTGTCACATCTTCAACAATAAAAGTGTGCTTTAAAGGATACTCACTAATGTAATCGCTACCTTGCTTTTCTTGAAAACTTGCATGGATGCGACTACCTTCCTGCATTGAACTACGATTGAAAACGCGATTGTCGATATCGCCTCTTCTTAAAAGGAAGTCAACCAGTTGGTGAACTGAAAGTTCCAATGATTTGTTCATATGAATATAGTAAAGAAAAAGACTAGTTAAATCTAGTCTTTACTCGAAGATTTTTCCGAACAATTTTTGATTTCCATTAATGAAAGAACGGAAATCCATTCTTTTTTTACCTTCTTTTTGAACTTCTAACAAAGATAATTGTCCATCATTTAATTGAACAACAAGCCCATTTTTATTGGCTTGAATGACTTCGCCAACTTGTCCTTTGAAGGGTATTTTAACTAATTCAGCGCGATAAATTTTAATTTTCTCGCCTTCAAGAAGGAAATAAGCTCCAGGTTTATCGCTTAAGGCTCTTATCCAACCAAGCACTTTTTCGGCATCCATTGATAAGTCAAGTTTCTCTTGTTCAACTTTGATGCTTGGAGCAAAAGTAACCAAACTTTCATCTTGAACTTCCCCAACAAGATTACCATCAATGTACTTTGGTAAACTATCTAGTATTAAATCTCTGGCTACTAGTCCCATCTTATTAAATAAAGATGTCGCGTTATCTTCTGGCATTATCTCAACAAAGTGTTTAGCATACATTTTGCCAGCATCCATCTTGTCGATCATCTCCATGAGTGTCATCCCAGTTACTTTTTCATTGTTGATAAGCGCATATTGGATGGGGGCTGCTCCTCGATACTTTGGCAGCAATGAACCATGAAGGTTTAAACATCCATATGGCGGAATGTCTAGAAGCCCCTGAGGAACAATTTGTCCATAAGCCAAAGTAACAATTAAATCTGGTCGTAATTCTTTTACAAATTCGTATTCTTTGCGAATCTTAATTGGTTGAAAAACTGGAATTCCATATTTTTCAGCGACTACTTTAGTGGGAACTTTTTCGGTTTTACCATTTCTGCCTATCGGCCGATCTGGCTGAGCGATAAGGCCGACAAAATGGTATCCAGCCTCAACAAGAGATTCGAACACAAAAGCGCTGATACGGGGAGTTCCCATGAATACAAGGCGTAAATTTTCTTTTTCCATCAAATTAATAATAATTCATTTTGTAAACAAAATACATTAAAATATTTGCATGAAAATAGCTTTATGTTCAGATAGTCACGGCAATAATGCGGCGCTCGATGAGATATTCAAAAGATTCCCAGATTGCGATTTATATCTTCACGCTGGAGATGGAGAAACGACTTCTTCTAGCATTTTCCCTTTTCAAATGGTTAAGGGTAATCGCGACTGGGACATTAACTTACCCGATAAGTTATTATTTATGACCCCTTATGGATCGCTTTTCATACAGCATAATCCAAAAATAGCCATTTCCTTCCTAGAGGAACACAAGATAAAACTTTTTGTTCATGGGCATACTCATAAAAGGGAATATTTTGAAAACGAAGGTGTTATTTATCTTAACCCTGGAGCTATTTCTTTTTCGCGAGATGGCCATGATTTATCGTTCGCCATAGTCGAGATTAGTCAAGAAAAGGTAAAAGTGAATTTCTATAGTCTTCTCGGCAAAAAAACAAATATCTAATATCATTTACAAAAGAAACGGAGAGAAATTTCTATGTATCCTGAATACAAAAAGGTCGACGAATTTATTAAGTCAGCATCTCTTGTCATGAATGGAAATAAGACAATGCAAGATATATTCACACTCATTTGTCAAAGAAATGGTAACAAAATTGCAGTTGAATATTAATGATATTAAAGGAAAATTAAGACATTATAAATATAAAAAAATGAAGGTTAATGTCTTTTCTTTTGCCTCTACAATTAGCAATATTTTGAAAGCCGATGGTTCGCACTACCCAGTTGGATTAAAGATTGGTAACAATCAACACTGGGGTGAAATGTTTTGGGCGCTTCTGATGGCAGGATATAAACCACTATTGATTGATGCTAGACTTTCTAAAGAAGGTACCAGCAATATTTTGACTCAGAGCCACGCTA
>CAYFSI010000018.1:11553-17388 GCA_964345825.1 uncultured Staphylococcaceae bacterium
TAGCAATGATTCCTTTCCATCATATTTTTGGATTTGTCGCAGTATTTTTGTGGTATACCTTCTATGGAAAAACGATGGTATTCCCTAGTGCTATTACCCCTAGCGAGATTCAAAAGATCTGCCAAAAAGTGGGAGTTACTCATGTCTACAGTGTTCCTCTATTTTGGGATAGTCTCGCTTTAAACACCAAAAGAAAAGTCGACATACTTGAGCCTGAAAAAAGAATTATTTCACAAATTCATGCAATATAATCTTGGCAAAATAACTAAAAAAGAGGCTGGAAAAGCTGGATGGGATGTCACTCGTTCAGTGATTCAAAAAATGTTGCTTGGACCAAAACTCAGGTTTTGCATTTCAGGAGGTGGATTCCTTTCCACTGAAACTGCTACGACCATAAATTCCCTAGGTTATCCTCTTTCCAATGGATATGGGATGACAGAAATTGGCGTCACTTCCGTTGAGTTATCAAGTGATGTTAAGGAAAGGTTAAAATGCAGCATCGGAAAGCCTTTCCATGGCGTCGAATACAAAATTAATGATAACCATGAATTATTAGTCAAGTCACCTACCTTACATGTTCGCGAGATTATCGGGGGCAAAGAACAAAAGACCATACTATATGAAGGCGGCTTTTTCCGCACTGGTGACATTGCTGAATCAGCAGACGATGGTCGCTATTATTTGAAAGGTAGAATCAAGGACATCATTATCAACGCTGACGGAGAAAATATTTTTCCTGATGAGATTGAAGAATCTTTCAAATCGATTTCTCTTGTCAGTCACCTTGTCGTACTTGGAGTTAAAATTGCTAACTCTCATGATGAAAAAATCACCCTTGTCCTCGAACTAAACAATGGGGTTACTGATGAGCAATTGGAAATAGTTAAAGAACAAGTTAAAGAAAGATCTCAACACTTGCCTCATAATGTCAAATTATCTGATGTTTTCTTAGCGAAGAACAAGTTGCCGCTAGCTAATGGAATCAAAGTTAAGAGGTTCTTAGTGAAAAAGGACCTTGAAAACGGTTCAAAAGATTATGTTTCTATTAACGCTAAAAAACAAACCAAAAAGTTTGATGGGTTTGATGAAAAAACAATCAATTCAATTTTAGCTCCAATGCGAGAGACTTTTTCTAAAGTTCTCATTCTCTCTGCCTTTAAAATTGATGATGATTCCAATTGGATAGATGATCTCGGGGGCGATTCGATGAACTATGTTGAATTGATTAAGGAAATTCAAGAAAGGTTCGATATCACATTCCCAGAAGAAAAACTCGGTGTGATGGCCACAGTTAACGATTTTGTTTATGAAGTAGCAGTCCTTATAAAGGAAAATGCAAAATAACGCATAAATAAATTGCATTATTTGCCCACATTTGATACCATAACAAACGATATTGAAAGAGGAAGATTCATGGCAAACATAAAATCACAAATTAAACGCAACGTAACAAACGAGAAAGCACGCGTTAGAAATTCATCCGCTAAGTCAGCGATGAGAACAGCTGTTAAGAAAGTCAAATTAGCTGTTGAAGCTAAAGATTTAGCTAAAGCTGAAGTTCTTTTAGTCGAAGCTTTCCGCCTCATTGATAAGTCCGTTAGTGATGGTGTCCAACACCAAAACACTGCTGCTCGTCAAAAAAGTGAATTACAACGTTTAGTGAATACTATTAAGTAAAAATTAATAACTCTTGAAATTGATTAAAAACAGTTCAAAACCATAATAGCGGTCGACTTGGCCGCTTTTAATTTGCACATCAAGATTGAATAAGTCATCTAGAACTCGGCAAATTGCCGAAGAAGAGATAGAACGAATTGATCTCAACATTATTCGAACGCGGATGGGATTAAGATGAAGCTCAGTCGCAATCGCGTTTGATTCAAGACCTTTGTTATATAAGAAAGATATTTGATTCAATAAGCGAAATTGATTGGCTAACATTCCAATAAGAGTCACTGGCTCAACCATCGCCACTTGCAAATCACGATAAAGCCCAAGAGCCTCGGAAATTCTCTTTTGTACTAAATAATTGAAAAGCAAGAAGGCATTGTCATCTAAAGGCCTTGTTACCATCTTTACGACATCTTCGTATGAAATATGATTAGTATAAAGTTCTAATATCGCAACACTATTTTGAAATAAGGAAACATCGCCTGATGTTCTTTGACTAAGTTCATACAAAGCATCATTGTCAATTTGCAACTTTTTTGACTCGCGACAATATTTATTCACGTAACTATTCCATTGATCAGCGGTCGGATCAATAATCTCAAAGGTTTTGCCGTGTTGTTGTATTGATTTAAAAATCTCATTCGCTTTATCGATGCTTGAGGAAGGAACGATTAAAACTAGGTCGCATTCCTCGGAAGGTTTCTCAATGAATTTTTTTAAAGCATCGTAATCTTGATCTTTATCGATTTTGTTGCGCGGTTTGGGTTTCAACAAAAAATAGCAAGAATCGATAACCACCACTTTATGTTCATATCCAAGAGGTAAGGAATTAGCATCACTGATGCACTCTTGAAGCAAAGTAAGGCTTCCATCATATCTAACAAAATTAATTTCATCCTTGTCAGGAAGTCTTTCTTTTAGAATTGCATTGAGTCTTTTTTTAATTGTGGGAGTTTGATTGCCATATATTAAATAAATCATGTAACCATTATGACAAAAAACTACATAAAAATGTAGTTGAAAAATTGATTGTGCCTTCCTCATCCGTCCTTTTAATCTCCACGCCGGCTTTATTTAGTATTTGGAGGACTTTAGAAGAAGGATGGCCATAGTAATTCCTGCCAACCGACACAATGCCTACTTCAGGGGCTAAATATTCAATGAAAGAATATGATGTAGAAGTATCCGACCCATGATGGCCAATTTTTAAAATGTCACATGGTATATGGTTGTATTCACTCATGATACTTTTCTCAATCGAAATAGGAGCATCTCCCATAATAAGGAAATCGCGATTAACAAAATTAAAACCAAGTACAAGTGATTGTTCGTTTTCATCACTGCTTTCCTTAATATGCTGATTATAATTTTCGATAGTTATGCTCCCGAATTTGAATGGAAAGTCTTCGGGATTGCTGATATATTTTCCTACTTTAAAATTTTTTTGAAGGGAAGTCAAAGCACCAGAGTGGTCATAATCGTCATGAGTGGTAATAACATAATCAATATCATAGATTTTTTTCTTCTTAAAGAAAGGGATCAGGCATTCTTTTGCGATGTCTTGGTAGATGGAGCCTCCCGTGTCGATTAAAATAGTGCGATTTCGTTCTCTAACCAAACATGCGTCGCCTTGACCAACATTAATAAAGGAGACTTGATTAGAGGTCGCATTTTCTAGCGGCAAAAAATTGATGATGACAAATGTCATCAACGCGATGCCTAAAGGACGATATATGATGCGAAAACCATTGGCCAAATAATAAATAAAAAGCCCATAAAGAAAATAATATGACATCATTAGCCATTCAGACATTGGGCCAGAGAATATTTCCCATCTCAGGTACGAAACAGGAATTGATGAATAAGAAACTAATAATCCAAAGAAATTAACAATTGGGAAAATTGGAAGTCCACATAACGAAAGAAGTGAAGACACCCCTAACAACAAAAAAAGTGGGGTAAGTAATATTTGCAAAATTGGGCTTAATAAAGAAAGACTATGGTAATACCTCAATTCGAAAGGAATAAAGAAAATAAACAGACATATTACTTCCAACATTTTTTGAGGATATTTTTTAAATCGCCCTGTTATTTTATTGATGAAAGTCATGAAAATCGGAATACTAAATCCGAGGATAAAACTATTTTGGTAAGCCAAATATGGATCGACAAGCAAAAACACTAAACCAACGAGGCCAAAAAGACTATGATTCGAGAGATAATTATTGCCTAAAAATCGATTAGCCCATCGTGCAAACCCCATTACAATTACACGAATTACAGTAAAACGAGGAAAAGTAAAAAAGCCATATAATATTAAGATTAAAAGCGAAATCAATTTGGCCCATTTTTCTTTCAGTTTAAACCTCAAAATAAATTCCAAAAAAGATTGAAAGGCATGAAGATAAATGCCGCTTGATGACACAAGCGTTAATAAGTGCAGATCACTTATATTTTCTACCACTTCAGTTCCGTCTTGATTTGAAAATAAGACTGCATTAATCAAACTTTTTGTATTGTCATCAAAATGAGAAAGAAACCATTTACGATAGGACTTTAGTTTTAAAGGATTACTAAATTTGACAGTAATTTTTGTCTCGAATAATTGATATTTAACCCCCTTTTGCTGTAGATATAGGGAAAAATCAAAGCCAGATTCAAGATGAGAAAAATTCAGTTCCCTTTTACATCCGGCAATTGATAAATAGTCACCAGCTTCGTATTCATTCTCTTTAGCATAGCAATACAATCTTTCTCCTCCAGTTAAGAATAAGAAATAATTGTCTCTTGCTTCATAAACGAAGCCATCATATTGTTCTTTCTTTTGATCGATTTTTATATAGCTATAGCCAATTCCAAAAAGGGATAAAAGAACGGCTATAATTAGCACTTTCTTTCCATGTCTTACAAAGATGAAAATCAATAAGGCAATAATGATGACGGCAAAAAGAATGAAACTATATTTCCATGATAAGCCAAGCCAAAAGGCAATGAATAAAAGTAGGATGACCACTATTTCAAAGTGACGTAATTTCTAATCTTTCGATAAGTTGCGTTGCCAATTCCATATACCTCCATCAACTCTTCAAGAGTCTGGAATGAACCGTTTTCTTGGCGATAGGTGACTATCGAATTAGATATGGTACTGGTAATTCCGTTGATAACTGTCATTTCTTCAGCTAGATCTTCATTGATGTTCACCTTCACAATAGGTGTATTGTTGCATACATCAGTAACATCATATTTTGGAGAAATATAATAGGTATCCCCAATTGTTAATTCGACATCATTAAAATAAGCTAGATCGTCTGCGTTGCTTGTTGTGCCACCCGCCACTTCGATGAGATCGGACATTGTCACTAGCCCACTAATGTTATACGTGCCCTCTTTGCTAATTTCTCCTTCGATAGAAAAAGTGTGCGTTTCATCAGTTTCGGTGATTTCTCCACTTTTGTTTTGTGTTAGATTTGGATCGAGAATCATAAAACCTCCGATGACAATGAAAGCGACGATAATCACTCCAATAAGAATCTTTACCATTTAAAAAACCTCCTAAATATTAGGAGGCATTTATTGAAAAAATTTTGGAAAATAAGATTACTTGGAGTCTTTGCCGTTTTCACCGGTCTCGATTTTCACGATTTCGACTTTATACGGTTTTAAACCTTTTACTTCAACTTGTTCGCCGACGGATTTGCCGACAATAGCTTCACCGAGAGGGCAAATATTGGAAATAACACCATTGAATGGATCGCTTTCGATAGTTCCTAGAATCTTATAACGTTGTTCACTGTCAGTTGATAAAACTTTGATTGTAACAGTTGAGCCAAGAGCGACACGGTTGGTATGTTTAGATTCTTCGATAATCTCTGCGGTTTCTAAAATATCTTCGATTTGTTTAATTCTGGCTTCTACTTCGGCTTGCTTGTTGCGAGCAGCATCATAGTCAGCGTTTTCACTCAAGTCACCTTGGGCCCGAGCTTCTGCTAATTGGGATTTAACTTCATCTCTTGTTACATCGATTAAAGTGCGCAACTCTTCCTGTAATTTTTGATACCCAACTTTAGTTATTTTTAATTTTTCAGTCATTCTTGTTTCCTCTTTATTTATTATTTAAATAAGCATGCGTTATTATAGCAATTGAGCAATACAATTTCCATAGTT
>CAYFSI010000018.1:17398-20623 GCA_964345825.1 uncultured Staphylococcaceae bacterium
TCTAGTATGTATAAATACATACTAGAGTATATTTATATATAATATAAGCCATGCGTAAAAGGATTGCATTTCCTACTCTCATTAATCTATTTCTTACCTTTATGAAGATAGGGGCGTTAACTTTTGGCGGTGGTTATGCCATGATTTCGATCATTGAAAGAGAAGTCGTCGAAAAAAATCGTTGGATAAATCAAAGCGAGATGCTTGATGTCCTTTCTATTAGTGAATCGACACCAGGTCCAATTTCTGTTAACACCGCTACATTTGTTGGATATCGAGTTGCTGGTTTTTGGGGAAGCTTCTTTGCCACTCTTGGATTGATTCTTCCTTCTTTTGTTGTGATACTGCTAATATCATTCTTTTATCAAACTTTCTTATCTTGGACAGTAGTTCAAGCAGCATTCCTTGGCATTCGTTCCGGTGTCGTAATCTTGTTGATTGACGCAGTGATCAAATTAAAAAAATCGGTAAAACTTTCACCAGTAACCATTTTGCTTTTCTGCCTTACTGTTGGTTTGATTATCCTTTCGTTTTTCTTTGATTTTAGTTTAAGCATCGGAAGTTTCAAAGTTTCTATCTCAATTATTCTAATTCTATTAGGAATGATTATCGGCATCGTTTCAACTGCACTAAGAAAAGGAGAAATAAAGCAATGATTTTCTTTGAATTGTTCTATGTTTTCTTTTTGATTGGGCTGTTCACTTTTGGCGGTGGATATGGGATGATTTCTCTTATTCAAGAGCAAGTTGTTGCTCGTGGATGGATTGATTCTTCGAACCTTACTGATTTCATCGCCATTAGCGAATCAACTCCAGGACCATTCGCCATTAATATTGCGACATTTGTTGGTTCTCAAACCGGGGGATTATTCGGAGCAGTATGCGCAACAATCGGCGTTGTTTTGCCTTCCTTTATCATTATTATGATTGTCGCCGTTCTAATTAGTCGATTCATTAAAAATCGTTTTGTGAGAGGGGCTCTATCGGGTGTTCGTCCAATTGTTCTAGGTCTTATTTTCGGAACTGCGATTGTCTTTCTTATCAAATTGATTATTGCTTCAACTGATTCACGGAACTTCGCCTTAACTTCAAGTTATCGCGAATCAACTACCATATTCTTAATGGTCCTCGGCTTTTATTTAGTCTATCGACATTTTAAAAAGAAAAGTCCTCATCCAATTGTCATTCTAGCAATCAGCGCGTTGCTGGGCATTACTATATTCTGGGTATTATAAAAACAAGGATTTAATCCTTGTTTTTATTTAAATAATTGCTTGTTTATAATTCTTTAATTGAGGGATCTTCGTTGAAGGCATTGAACACTTCTTCCACTTCAGCATATTCTTCATCATCTTCAATCTCTTCTAATTCACCATCTTGATTGTATCGCATTGCGATTATTTCCTCGGGATGTCCAGGTTCAAAGAAGAAAACATATGATGTCTTTCTTTCGGGATGTTCATAGGTAAAGAGTATCTCCATGAGATGTTCTTTTCCCTCGCTATCAGTGATGATAATTTGATTTTCAATATTTTTATTTTCCATGATTAAATTCCTTTGTTCTAATGTATGTATCTAGAATAACACAAGCGGCTATTTTATCGACGTTTTGTTTTCTCTGAACGTGATTCATGCCTCTTGCGCTGATGGTATCATGAGCGGATACGCTAGATAAACGTTCATCAACAAGAGCGATTTCCAATTTAGGATTAGCAGCCAGTAAATCATCTTTAAAACGCACCACACTGTTGGCCATTTCGCTCATCTGGCCACTTAAATGAAGAGGTAAGCCTAACGCAATTTCATTGATTTCTAAATCCTCTCAGCGTTTTAAAACATTCTGACGAGCAACGATATATTGATTTTTTGGAAAACGAAATGTCTCAATTCCATGAACAAAACCTAAAATGTCACTCTGGGCAATTCCAAGAGTTGTTGTTCCTAAGTCGAGACCTAAAATCTTTTTCATTTATTTGAATAATTCCTTAACTGATTGAAGAGCTTCAGGAATTTTTTCCGCTGATTTTCCCGCTCCGCTTGCGAGTTCATCGCGTCCTCCCCCACTACCTTCTAATAGGCGAGAAACATGGCGCACTAATTCTCCAGCCTTATAACCTGCTTTAATAGCTTTCTCTGAACAAGCCACCACGATTGAAATCGAATTGCTATCTTGTCCAATTAAGATGATAACATAATGATCATTACCTTGTTTTAAGCGATCGATAAGGGCTAATAAATCAGAACGTTTGCTCGCTTTGATAAACTTAATTAGTAGAGAAAGATTTCCCTTTTCTTCGAATTCGTTTTGCAAATTATCAGCCTGCGATTGGGCTAATCTGTCTTCTAAAACAGATAGAGTTTTTTTCGTTAGTTCAAAATCATTTTTCTGACTAATTAAGCGACTAACAATATCACTGATTGAAGTGACATTGACTTCTTTCATTATGTGATGTAAAACTGCTTCTCGTTTCTTAATTAATTCATAAGCACCAGCGGAAGTCCTCGATTGTATTCGGCGAACTCCAGCGGCGATAGATTCTTCAAATTCGATAGCAAAAAACCCAATATCTTCAGTATTTTTGACATGAGTCCCTCCGCAGAACTCTTTGCTGACATCTCCGAAGCAGACAACTCGAACAACATCTCCGTATTTATCGTTAAAGAGAGCTTTCGCCCCAAGTTTTTTGGCTTCATCAACCGGTAACACTTGAGTATCATTAGGGATTGCTTGGCTAATCCATTGATTAACTTTTCTTTCGACTTCATTCAATTGTTCAGTGCTGATTTTTTCAAAATGATTAAAATCGAATCTTGAATATTCATCACATACATAAGAACCATGTTGAGAGATGTGGTCACCAAGCACATCACTTAAAGCCTTTTGCAAAAGGTGAACAGAGGAATGGTTGCGCATTGTCTTTAAGCGCTTTTCTTGATCAACTTTAGCTGTTAAAATATCGCCAACTTTAACCTCTCCAAACATCACTTCAACATGATGCAAGTGCTGTTTATTTGGTGCCTTATTTACTCCAGTCACTCTGAGAGTGGCAGAAGAATTTTCAAGAGTTCCGCTATCGCTGACTTGTCCACCACTTTCCGCATAGAAATTGGTTTTGTCGAGCATTACTTCTCCACTATCAGAAATGGAATCAACTTGAACTCCATCAACAAACAAAGCGACTACTTTGCCTTCTATTGGTTCAGTTTGATAAATGAATTCTGAAGG
>CAYFSI010000019.1:0-7409 GCA_964345825.1 uncultured Staphylococcaceae bacterium
GTGATGACTGGGATCAGGTCGTCGCTGACTGGATTAAAGCCCAAATCAAAATCGAATCTGGTGTTGATATCACCGATAAGAGTTCGCTTCAAAGAATTAGAGAAGCAGCTGAAAAAGCTAAGATTGAACTCTCAGCCTTAATGGAGACTGTTGTCTCGCTTCCATTCATTAGTATGAAGGCCACTGGACCAGTCAACTTTGAAGTCACTCTCACGAGAGCAAAGTTCCAAGATTTGACTAGACATCTCTTAAAGAGATGTGAAGAGCCAGTTAGACGCGCTCTTGCTGATGCTAAAATCACTTCTAAAGACCTCGATCAAATCTTAATGATCGGTGGTTCCATTCGTATGCCAGCTGTTCAAGAATTAGTCAAGAGCATGACTGGTAAATCAATCAATCAATCGGTCAACCCTGATGAAGCTGTTTCCATCGGTGCCGCCTATCAAGGTGGTGTCATGAGTGGAGACGTCAAAGATGTCGTCTTATTGGACGTCACTCCTTTAACTCTCGGTATTGAAACATTAGGTGGAGTAATGACTCCTTTAATTGAACGCAATACAACCATCCCAACGACCAAGAGTCAAATCTTCTCAACCGCCACTGACAATCAACCAGCTGTCGACATCATGGTTTACCAAGGTGAACGTCCGATGGCTCATGATAACAAATTACTTGGTCACTTCCAGTTAACTGGAATTAAACCAGCACGTCGTGGACAACCTCGCATTGAAGTCACTTTCTCCATCGATGTCAACGGCATTGTTAAAGTCAACGCCAAAGATTTGGATACCCAAAAAGAACAAAACATTACTATTTCAGGCAGCACAGGCTTAGGAAAAGAAGAGATTGACCGTATGGTTCGTGAAGCTCAAGAAAATGCCGAAGCAGACAAAAAGAGAAAAGAAGAAACTGAACTCAAGAATAAAGCTGAAGGCTTAATTAACGATATCGACATCGCCATGCAAGAAAAAGGTGAGTCGATGGATCCCACTCAAAAAGAACAAACTCAAAAAATGCGCGATGAGTTAAAAACCGCTCTAGATAACAACGACATCGAAACTTTAAGAACTCGCATTGATGAGCTTGAAAAAGCTGCTGCTTATATGCAACAAGCCCAAGCTAGTGGTGCTTCTGCTGGACCAGATGGTAAAGCTACTGACGAAGCAAAACCAGGGTCTTCAAGCGATGATGTAGTTGATGCTGATTTCACCAGCAAAGACGGACATAAAGCTTAAGAAAAACATTAAATCATTTCACCAGTAGAGCCCAACTTTACTGGTGATTTGTCAAAAGGAGGATGGATATGGCTGAAAAAAGAGATTGCTATGAAATCCTTGGTTTAAAAAAGAATGCGACCAAGGATGAAATCAAAAGCGCCTATCGAATATTGGCAAAAAAATATCACCCAGATAATAAAACTAGTGGTGATGAGAATAAATTCAAAGAAGTACAGATGGCCTACGACATCCTTTATGATGATCAAAAACGGGCGACTTATGATCAATTCGGCCATGCCGCGTTTGACCAACCTGGTGGAGCGGGTAACCCTGGTGGTGCCAACCCATTCGCGGGTGGTTTTGGAGGCGGTGAGGGATTCGACTTCGGAGATATTTTTAACTCCTTCTTTGGAGGAGGAAGTTCACGGAGACAAACTAATCCCACTGGCCCACGAAGAGGCAATGATGTCGTCATGCGCGTCAAAGTCGATTTCATGGATGCCATTTTAGGAAGAGATATCAATATTTCTTTAAATGTTGATGAACAATGTTCAGTGTGTCACGGAACTGGAGCTAAAACGCCTCATGACATCAAAACTTGTCCTACATGTAATGGGCGTGGATATGTCCGTATGCAAAGAAGAAGTTTATTTGGCACGATGGAAAGCGAAGAGCCTTGTCCAAATTGCGAAGGCTCAGGCAAAGTAATTAGTGACAAGTGTCCAAACTGTAGCGGAAAAGGCTATGTGAGAAAGAAAAAAGATGTCACTGTTCATCTTTTAGCTGGCATCAATGAAGGCCAACAAATTCGCGTTAGTGGTTTAGGGGAAAGAGTAACTAATGGTGGCCCTAATGGAGACTTATATGTTGAAGTTCTTATCAAACCCCATACTGATTTTAAAAGAGACGGCAATGATATCCATTTGGATGTCCCAATCGACTTTGTCGATGCCGTATTAGGCACTAATATTGATGTTCCTACCGTTTATGGAGATGTGACATTGAATATTCCAGCCGGAACCCAGCCTGGACAAATTCTTCGAATGAAAGGCCAGGGTATTAAAGATTTACGAACTGGAAAACCGGGAAACCAATTTGTTCATCTTATCGTTAGAGTTCCCACTACACTGACCAAAGAACAAAAGACGATTCTCGAATCGTTCCGCAATGCTAGAAGCCCAAAAGATTCCCTATTCACAAAGTTTAAGAAATCTTTCAAAAATTAAAGACTCTTTGAGTCTTTTTTTATTTTTGATTATTTTTTAAGATTTAATTCTCTTTACCTCCTCTTTTCTATTAGGAGGTTTTTATGTACTATATACCCCAAATTGGAGAACTTGATTGCGGATATGCTTGTTTAAAAATGTTGATGGCTCATATTCATAAAGATAAAAACTATTTATATTTGCCATTTCATGAGAAAAATCAGACCTTTTCTTACCAGCAATTGACCACGATTGCCCTGAAATATAACATTGAGCTGGTCGGTTTTAGAGTAGAAGATGAAGAGGAGATCAAAAAGAACAAGGTCTTCCCTTTAATTGTCAGTTTAAATCAGGAAAATGATAATAAACATGCAGTAATAATAACCAGTTTAAAATGGAATAGAGTCCAAATATCGGATCCCGCGAAAGGCACTTATTCACTTGGCTTCAAAAAATTCTTTTCACTATGGGACAAGACAGGATTATTAATCAAAAATTATGCTGACACTCCTTGTCCATTCATATATCAAAACAATATTAAAATGAAGGATTATATCATACCTTTCATTTGCCAAATGATGACGGGAATATCAGGAGTATTGTCGGTGTATTTCTTTGACAAAGACATTCCTCTTTTTATCCCTCTTTTGCTACTTGTTGCATTTGGATGTTTTGAAATTCTGCTTCGTAGTTGCTTGTTTAGAATCATGAATCGAATGGACAATGATGTTTTAGAAAAACTTGACATCAAGCCCAAGGAATACAACCTATTTCATCAAAGATTCGAAAAGTTTAAGCAGATGGTGATGTCGACGCCTCTTAATTTCTTCCATGTTTTTTTGGTGTGTTCGTTTCTCATTTTTATTATTTTGATCAACGATCCACGCAATATTTTCCTCATCATCGCTCCTTTGTTAATCGCGTTTCTCGATGCATTTTATTTGAAATCATTTCTTAGAAAGAAAGAAGAAGATATTTCCAGAGATGAGAAAGCACTGGCTAAATCTGAGGGAATTGAGGACTTTCGTCAAAAAGAATTCACTTTACATAAAAAAACATATCAATATGGAAAAATGACTTTATTAAAAAAATATTCATTCTTGTTAATCATGCTTATTGCAACATGTGGTTTGATGATTTCTAATCAGCAATTTTCTATTCCTTTTATTGTTTTCTATTTGTCAGTTGAGTTCGCTTTATATTCCAATTTGAGCACTCTATTCTCGTTTTCTGAAGAAAGAATGAAATATCTACAGGCAAAAGTTGGTATTTCCAATGTCCTTCATCAAAATGATGAAATAAGATAGCAACTTTTTATGGCTCGTGCTATCATATAGTCCCTAAAAATGGAACTAGATTTTCAAACAACATTTTCTGAACTCTCTTCATTTGAAGAGGAATATAAGAGGTTATTGGGAAAAACTCTTCATCATCTCAATGTGGGGGATGATGTCATTGTGAGCGTCAGCTTTGTCAATAATGATTTCATTCATCAAATGAATCGAGATTATCGTCATATTGATCGCCCAACCGATGTGATTTCTTTCGCTTTCCTTGATGGAGAAGCAAACCCCTTGAAATTGCTAAAAGAAAACACCAACCCCATTTGTTTAGGCGATATCTACATTTCGGTTGAAAAAGCTCGTCAACAAGCTGAGGAGTATGGCCATCCTTTAAAACGAGAACTACAATTTCTGTTTGTTCATGGTTTACTTCATTTACTTGGCTTTGATCACATGACTGAAGAAGATGAAAAAGAAATGTTTGCCTTGCAGGATGAAATACTTAAAAAGGAGTAAAAATACAATGGAAAAAGAAAAATTAATTGAAAGAGCAAAGGAAGCGAGAAAACTATCCTACACACCATATTCGAAATTCGCAGTCGGAGCAGCTCTTGAATGCAAGGATGGGAGTGTCTTTCTCGGAGCTAATATCGAGAACTCTTCCTACCCTCTTTGCATGTGTGCTGAAAGAAATGCTCTTTACAATGCCTATATGCATGGTTACAAAAAAGAAGATTTTGTCGCTTTCGCTTTGAGCGGCGATACAGATGAGCCAATCTCACCTTGTGGTGCTTGCCGCCAAGTAATAAGCGAATTATATCCGAGCGATGCTCCTATCTACATGACTAATATGAAAGGCATGGTTAGAGAAACCAATGTCATTGAGTTGTTACCATTTGCTTTTTCTCCAGAAGATCTCAAATGATGAAGGTAGGTTTCGTATCGATTCTCGGCCGTCCAAATGTCGGGAAGTCAACCATTATCAATGGTCTATTAAATCAAAAAATTTCGATTGTTACTGATAAATCTCAGACAACAAGAAATAATATTCGTGGCATCTATAACACTCCAGAAGCGCAGATTGTTTTCGTTGACACTCCAGGTATTCATAAACCACATCAAATCTTAGGAAAGCGTATGAATAACATGGCATACAGCACGGCCCATGATGTTGACGTTAATATGCTAATTGTTGACGCCTCTCTCGTTTTTGGTCCTGGTGATGAATATTTATTGGAACACTTAGATATCCGCAATTCACCATTAATAATTGTTTTTAACAAAATTGACCAAGCTCGTTTGGTTCATGTCGACAAACTCAAAGAAAAATATCTTTCTTATTTTCCTAACGCCAATATTATTGAAACTGTGGCAACGGAAAAATTCAATTTAGATGACCTCCTCAAAAAAGTCATTTCTCTATTGCCAGAAGGTGAACCGTTTTATCCCACTGATGTCAAAAGCGATAAAGATGAAGTATTTCAGATAAAAGAAATTATTCGTGAAAAGGTTTTGAAGAATCTTAAAGAAGAAGTGCCTCATTCAATTGCTGTGTACATGGAAAACATTGAATGGGAGAAAAACCCAATGCCGATTAAAGCCAGTATTATTGTTGAAAAAGAAAGCCAAAAAGGAATCGTTATCGGAGCAAATGGCAAACGAATAAAACTAATAGGCACAAGAGCGCGTCAAGACATTGAAGCACTTCTAAAAAAGCATGTTTATCTCGAACTACTAGTCAAAGTCCAAAAGGATTGGCGAAACAAAGAAAAAGCACTTGAGACTTTTGGTTATAAACTGGTGAAATAATAATGCGAGTAGTGATTATCTCTATCACTCCATATAAAGAAAAAGATGGTATTGTCAATGCTATAAGTGTCGATGAAACCATTACTTTTTTAGTGAGAGGTTTATTGGGTCCAAATAGCAAGAATTCTGCTTTGAACACCAATCTTGTCATTGCGGATATTGAGCTGCAGGAAGGAAATTACAAATACCCTGTCTTGAAATCAAGCACAGTCATTTCTTCCCCGATTAAGCTAACAAATGACTATTATTACCTCGGATCTTTAATGGTTATAAATGAAGCCACTAAAAATCTTTTACAAGATGAAGAGAAAACACTAATCTTTGGCGATTTGATAAACACAATTGAAACCCTAAAGACCAGAAATGATCCATGGATGCCTCTATTAATTTATTTAGCCAAAATATTCAAAATTTCAGGTTATGAATTTGAAGTGAATAAGTGCGTTTTTTGCGGTAGTAAAAAAGATATTAAAACCTTCTCTTTTAGCGATGGCGGCTTCGTCTGCTCTTCTTGTCTCAATGAAGACACCGAAAGAGATTTTTCTAAGGAACAAATGCTTCTTTTAAGAACGGTTTTTAACGCCGACAATAGCAACGTTGAGTCGCCTTACTGTACGAAAGCAAATGCTTTATTTATTCTTAATAAATTCGTAACCTTTATTAGCGATTCTTATGGTTTTACTTTAAAGACAACGGCCTTATTAAACAAATAAAAAAGATAATAATCAATACACTCATAATGGGTTGACAATTCTTCACGCGTGTACCTATACTATACAAGCACGCACTCTCGAGGAGGAGTTATATTATGAGCAAATTCGATTTTGACAAAGTCACCAACCATTTTATTACCTCTGGTTTTTTATACCAAGGTTCTGAAATATATGGTGGTTTATCCAATACATGGGATTATGGTCCACTAGGTTCCGAAGTAAAAAGAAACATCGAAAAGATGTGGTGGAAGAAATTCGTTCAAGAATCACCTACCAATGTTGGAATCGATGCCGCGATTTTAATGAATCCAAAAGTTTGGGAAGCAACTGGGCATGTTTCAACTTTTAACGATCCATTGCTCGATTGCAAAGACTGCAAAATGAGATTTCGCGCTGATCAACTAATTGAAAAACAATTTCCTGATGCTGATATCGCTGGATTGAACGACGAACAACTCATGTCTTTTATTCGCAATAACGGGATTAAATGTCCAAACTGTGGCGGAACAAATTTTACCGATATTCGCAAGTTTAATATGATGTTCAAAACTCATATCGGCGTAACCGAAGATAATAAATCAGTCGTTTATTTGCGTCCTGAAACCGCTCAAGGTGTCTTTGTTAACTTCAAAAATATCCTAAGAACTACTCGCAGAAAATTGCCGATTGGTATATGCAATGTTGGCAAAGCCTTTAGAAATGAAATTACTCCTGGGCAAATGACATTTAGAACTCGTGAATTTACCCAAATGGAGATGGAATTCTTTTGCAAGCCAGGAGAAGACTTAAAGTGGTTCGATTTTTGGAAAAAGCGCTGCTTAGACTTCGTTGCTGATTTAGGGATTAAAAAAGAAGATTTACGCTTTCGCGATCACGAACCCGCTGAACTAGCTTTTTATTCCAAAGCTACCACCGATATCGAATATCATTTCCCATTCGGATGGGGTGAAATTTGGGGTATTGCTGACCGCACGGATTACGATTTAAAACGTCATGCCACATATAGTGGCGAAGCGCTCGATTATTTCGATCCCGAAACCAATGAAAAATATGTACCATTTTGCATTGAGCCTTCTGTTGGTTTAGATCGCTTGATTTTAATGACTTTATGTAACGCATATGAAGAAGAAGCTATTGGAGAAAATGATTCTCGCATTGTCATGCATTTGATGCCTTCTCTTG
>CAYFSI010000019.1:7419-13864 GCA_964345825.1 uncultured Staphylococcaceae bacterium
TCCATATAAAGTTGCTGTTTTACCTTTAAGCAAGAAACTTGAAGAAAAAGCTCAAGAAGTCCAAAAAATTTTGTCGACCTACATGAGCACTGTTTATGATGATACTGGAAGCATCGGCAAAAGATATCGTCGACAAGATGCAATTGGAACACCATATTGCGTCACTGTTGATTTTAACACTCTTGAAGATAGTTCGGTTACTATCCGTGACCGCGACACAATGCAACAAATTCGTTTGCAGATTAAAGACTTAGAGAAATATCTATCAGTGAAAATTTTCTATTAATTAAGGTAGCTATGGCATTTGAAGAAAATTTAATTAATGATGTATTAGACCATTCCGATATAGTTCAAGTGATATCGTCTTTTATTCCTGTCAATAAAAAAGGCAAGAACTATGTCGCCAAATGTCCTTTTCATGATGATACAAATCCTTCAATGAGTATTAGTCCTGAAAGGAAAATGTTTAAATGCTTTGTTTGTGGAACAGGTGGCTCTGCCATTTCGTTTGTGCAAAAATATCTTCATATTCCCTTCATTGAAGCCATGAAAAAAGTGGCGGATATTTCTGGATATCACGACGAACGTCTCGATAAAAAACAGGCCTATGTCAAGCCAGAAGATCCTGAAAAAATGCCTCTATTAAAATGTCTTAAAGACTTAACACTTTATTATCAATATGCTTTAAACACTGCCGAAGGAAAAGAAGGGCTTGAATACTTTAAGACTCGTAATCTAGATCACACTATTCAAGAAAGATTTCTCCTTGGATATGCTTTGAAAGACGGCCAAGCCACCTGCCAATTTCTTATTGCCAAGGGACATTCGGTCAAAACTCTTGAAGATGTCGGAATCGCAACATTAGTTAACGGAAACTATACCGATAAGAATCAGGGAAGAGCCATCTTTCCTATCTGCGATTCAGAAGGTCGTGTAATCGGCTACAGTGCGCGGAGAATTGGAGATGGGCCTGAAACCAAATATATTAATTCACCAGAAACACTTTTATTTCATAAAAGTAATATTCTTTATAACTATCACATCGCCAAGGAAAAAGCTCGCATTGCCAACTGTATATATGTCTGCGAAGGCTTTATGGACATTTTCGCTCTTTCCAAAATCGGAATTGATAACGCTGTTGCTTTAATGGGAACTGCTTTGTCGAATGAACATATCGCTATGCTCCGCCTTTTAAATGTTGAAGTTCGGCTTTGCCTTGATGGAGATTTACCAGGACAAACTGCCATGATGAAGGCAAGCAAAATGCTTCAAGAAGCTCAAATACCCTGCATGATTGTCGATAATCAAGGCAGCACTGAAGATCCAGATGAAATACTCAATAGCAAAGGCCCGGATGCGCTACGATTTTATATCCAAAAATTGCTCAACCGCGTCGATTTTGCTCTTAAGTATTTTAAACGAAGCAATCCTTTAAAAACCGCTGAACAAAAAAAGCAATTAATTAGCGAGTTTGTACCTATCTTACTTAGCATTAGAGATCAATTAGATTTAGACAACTATTTGCATCAGTTGTCCGGTGTCACTGGTTATGACATTGATAGCCTACGTTCTTTATTGAAACAAGTCCGTAATGAACGTGCTACAAAAAAGCCAGAAGACATTATTCGTTCATTTCATCCTGAAAGAAAGGTTCTTCGCCGTTTGGAGATGGCGGAGAGAGAATTTCTCTATCAAATGTTGCAAAACAAAGAGGCAATATCATTTTACGAAGATAAATTGACCGGTTTTTATGATGAAACCTATCGCCAAGTCGCTAATTACCTCGTTGATTACATGCAAAATCATGAAGATCTTGAGCCAGTAGATTTGTTAGCTTCCATCGAAATGAGTGATTTGGATAATAAAGATTTGCTAATCAACGAAGTAACTACTCTCTATCTAGAGAAAACTCACCCCCAAAAATGTGATCAACAATTGCTGAATAACTTATTAGAGGCCATCAATGACGAAAAAGAAAGAATCTTTGAAAAAGATACGCTCGAGCGATCTCTAGAAGGCAAATCACAACTTGAGCAAGCTCGTATTCTCGCTGAATACAATCGTCGAAAAGCAAAAAAGAAAATATAAATCCTAAGGAGGAAATCATCATGGGAAGAAAACCAAAAGAAATCATCGAAGTAGTGGTGCAAGAGACCGAAAAAAAGAAACGCGGCAGACCCAAAAAAGAAACTGAAACAGTTGAAACAAAAGCTAAGAAAGTTAAGAACGAGGCAAAGAAAAAAGATGATGAAGTCAAATCATTAGAAGAAGTTGAAACCGAGCTCTTAAAAAAAGCCAAACTCACTGGTACAATCAGCCAAAGTGAAATATATGAACGCCTACAAGCCTATGAATTAGATGATGATGCTATCTCTGATCTAATGGAGTTTTTTGCTTCACAAGAAATTGAAGTGACAAGTGAAATAGACGAAGAAGAGGAAGAGGAAGACGAAGATTTAGACAAAATCGATGATTCTAAAATTAACTTAGAAGAGCCAATTGATGATGATGATGATTTCTTTGTTAGTGATTCCGCAATAAAAGAAGAGGAAGAGGAAGAGGAAGAGATTGATGTCGATAATCTCAACATTTCTCTTGGAAGCGAAGTCAGAGTCAATGACTCAGTGAAAATGTATCTTAAAGAGATTGGCAAATTTTCTCTATTAAAGCCCGAGGAAGAGCCCATCATCGCCAAAAGATCCGATGAAGGGGATGAAGATGCCAAGCAAGAATTAATCAATCGCAATCTCCGATTGGTTGTTAACATTGCCAAACATTATGTCGGTAGAGGAATGGCGTTTCTCGATTTAATTCAAGAGGGAAACCTCGGCTTAATGAAAGCCGTGGACAAATTTGATTATACCAAAGGTTATAAATTCTCCACTTATGCCACTTGGTGGATTCGTCAAGCAATCACCAGAGCTATCGCTGATCAAGCTCGTACGATTCGTATTCCTGTTCACATGGTTGAAACGATTAATAAAATGACTAGAGTGCAAAGAACACTAATTCAGGAATTGGGTAGAGAACCAACTGCTGAAGAAATCAGCGAAGCCTTGAATGGTGATTTGTCTCCAAAACGTATTCGTGAAATTCAACGCATCGCGATGGAACCCGTTTCATTAGAAACGCCAATTGGTGAAGAAGATGATTCTCATCTTGGAGATTTTATCGAAGATAAAGAATCAGAATCACCTACTGAATTTACAACTCGACAACTTTTGAAAGAAGAACTCTACTCCATTTTGAAGGATCTCTCTGATCGCGAAGAAAGAGTCATTCGCCTTCGCTATGGATTAGATGATAATCGCCCTAGAACACTAGAAGAAGTGGGACGCGAATTTGGGGTTACTCGTGAAAGAATTCGCCAAATTGAAGCCAAGGCAATTCGCAAATTGCGTCACCCCACTCGCAGTAAAAGACTCGGCGACTATAAAAGCAAAATCTAAGGATATTGATGTGAATAAAAAGGATAGTTTACCAGCAATAAAGAAAAGAAGAGGAAGACCGCATCCTAGTCTTGAAGAAAAAATTCTTGGTCAAATTCCTGTTGCTCAAGATAATTCTTTTTCGTCGTCCTTAGAATCAGCCATAGATTTTAAGTCGATTGAACAACATATTTTGGACAAGTACAAAGCAAAAGGCGAAATATTGCAAAGCCAAATCGATGAGATTATTGCCCTTTATTACTTAGAGGAAGATGATGTTGATAAATTAACCACTTTCATCTTATCCAATTTTCAAGTCACAGATGACAGCGAAGAAGAAGCATATGATTTTCAAGATGAAGATTTGGTTCTTGAAGATAGTGATGCAGAAGATATTGCTAAAGATGTCGGTCAGACTACTGATTACCAAAATGATGAATTAAAATCAACTGATTCAGTTCGTATCTATTTACGCGATGCCGCTAAATTTCCTCTTTTGGACACTAAACAAGAATTAGCTATTGCTAAGAGAATTGCTAATGGCGATTTGGACGCAAAAAATGAGTTAGTTAGCCATAACCTACGATTGGTAGTTAATAATGCCAAAAAGTACATTGGTCGAGGCATTGCTTTCCTCGATTTAATTCAAGAAGGCAATTGTGGATTAATGAAGGCTGTCGAGAAATTTGATTACACGAAAGGTTTTAAGTTTTCGACATATGCAACATGGTGGATTCGTCAAGCGATTTCACGCGCCATTGCAGATCAAGCACGCAACATTCGTTTACCATTTCATATCGTTGAAAGAATGAATAAAATTAATAAAGCTAAAACCACATTCCTCAAAGAAAATGGTAGAGAGCCAACCGCCGAAGAAATTAGCGCTACCTTAAATGGATTATTTTCCGCCAAAGAGATTTTAGAAACTCAAAGATTAACGATGGACACCATTTCTATGGAACTCCCCATCAAAGATGAAGACGGCTCTCGTTTAGGTGATTTTTTGGAAGATAAAACCAGCGAATCTCCTAACGATTATGTCACAAGAAATCAATTGAGAGAAAAGTTGGATTCTATTCTATCCTCATTGAGTCCCAAAGAAGAAAGAATTATTCGATTGCGTTATGGTTTGGATGACAATCACTCACGTACTTTAGAAGAGGTAGGGCGTGAATTTGGAGTCACACGCGAAAGAATCCGCCAAATTGAAGCTAAAGCAATTCGCAAAATGAGAGCGAGCCAAAAGAATAATAAATATAACGATTATCAAGGAGGTTCATTATGATTAAACTTTCACTTCGATTGGAAACAATTCTCGAAATGACCCCCGTAAGCGTGGTGGCTGATATCGGTAGTGATCATGGCAAATTAATGATTGCTTTATATGAGTCAGGAATAGTTAATCACGGTTACGCGATTGAAAATAAAAAGGGGCCTTACAACCGATTAGTTAAAGCCTTGACAAAAGAAAAACTTGAGGACATTATTGTTCCCTTATTTTCCGATGGAATTTCTGATCTTCCCAGTTGTGTCAGCACTATTATAATTGCCGGCATGGGAGGGGAAACAATCATTGACATTTTAAAAAGCCACCCCCACAAATTGGAGAAGGTTCAAACCATCATCATCGATGCCCATAGTCAAGTTAAAGAGGTTCGAGATTTTTTAACCAAAATTGGTTTTATCATCGCTGATGAAAGAATGATAAAAGAAGAAAATATCTATTATGAAATTATTCGTTTTATTCGCTCGGATATCGCTTTTTATAGCGAAGAAGATTTAACCTTTGGACCGATACTCAGAGTAGAAAAAAATTCGATTTTTAAAGAGAAATATATCTCTCGAATAAGCGAAATTGAAAACATCTTAAAGAAGAAAAATATTCCTCCGAGTCGACTTGTCGAGTTGCAAAAAGAAAAAGAAAAAATAATGGGGGTAATTTAAGATGAAAGCAAAATCATTTCTTCGCTTGATTTCCAAACGTTTTCCGAAACGGCTCGCTGAATCATTTGATCGAGTCGGCTTGATGACAGGGAAAATGCCTGAAGATATTAAAAAGGTCCTTCTCTGTCTCGATTTAGACTGGGAAATATTTCCTAAGGTAAAGCAATTCCAACCTGATCTTATCATCACTCATCATCCCTTTATTTTTGGGACTAAATATCGCGTATTTAAAAACGATGAAAGCAAGAAGCTTCTCTGCGAAGAAATAGATAAATTAGGAATCCCTGTTTATAGTTTTCATACAAACTTTGATAAGGGTGTGGGAGGAATGAACGATGCTTTATGTGAAGCATTGCATTTAGAAGGTGTCTACATTCCTCTACTCAATCCAATGATGAGGATAGGCTATTTGCAAGAGGATACTGATATATTTTCCTTCGCGGATTTTGCCAAGCATCATCTCGATGTTAATTATGGTTTACTCATTCATGAAGGTAAACCTTTTATCAAGAAGATCGGCATCATCGGTGGCGGCGGTAGTCGAGACTGGGAAGTAGCCAAAAATGAAGGCTGTGATATTTATATATCAGGAGATGCACCTCATCACGTTCGACGCGATATTGTTAACGCAAAATTTAATTACCTCGACTTACCTCACGAAATTGAGAAAGTTTTTATGCCTCAAATGGAAAAATATCTTCTCAGTATCGACAAAGATTTAATAATTCAGTCTTTTGATCACGAGCGTTTGCCTAAAGTTATTTAACGTTTAGAGTAGTTCGTTTCTGATTTCTTCAATAAGCGAAAGTGGTGTGCTTGCGCTACTTGATATAACAATATGTCTTTTAGTTTTTAAAATCTCTTTTGGCAGTTGTTTTACCTCTTCAATTAGAAAAACATCAACCTGAGGATGATTTGATATAGCTATTTCATACAATCTTTTAGCGTTGCTTGATGTTTGACTTCCGACAACGATAATAGCATCAACATCCGCTTCCAATTGAAGAAGGGCTTCTTGCCTATTTCTTGTCGCTCGACAAATTTCATCTTGAAATCGGGCTTGCGGGAGATGG
>CAYFSI010000019.1:13964-19999 GCA_964345825.1 uncultured Staphylococcaceae bacterium
TAAAGCCAGTTCAATCGCGTGATTGACTCCGGCACAATATCCTTTTGGCTCAAGAATGGTAATTTTCATAGCGTTTCTCCACTCATTAATTCTTATTTATGTTAACATAACTAGGAGGATTTTATATGAAAAATGAAGATATCTTAATCGGTTCCCATGTTTCTATGGCATCGCCTAATTTTTATTTAGGATCAGTTCAAGAAACACTGAATTACGGAGCCAATGCTTTTATGTTTTATACCGGCGCGCCACAAAACAGTTATCGTAAGCCCTTAAAAGAATTGAGAATTGAAGAAGGACATGCATTAATCAAAAAAGCGGGACTAGATGAATCAAAAATTATTGTCCACGCTCCTTATATTATCAATTTGGCTAACCGAAGCCGTCCGGAATTATATCAAAGTTCAAAAGAAATATTTTTAAACGAAATTAGAAGAACAAGCGCTTTTCATGCATCAATTATTGTCTTGCATCCCGGAGCTCATGTCAGTCAAGGAAACGAAGAGGCTATTTCAGCCTTAATCGATGCGCTTGACGAGATTCTTGATAATGACGGCACTAATGTTAAAGTCGCCTTGGAGACCATGGCGGGTAAAGGCACAGAAATTGGAATATCCTTTGAACAAATTCATCAAATAATTTCTGCTAGTAGACATTCAGATCGTCTTGGTGTCTGCCTCGATACATGCCACATTAATGATGCTGGTTATGATGTACATGACATCGATAATATTCTCAAAAAATTTGATGACACCATTGGATTAGAGCGATTGCTTGTCATCCACCTGAATGATAGCAAAAATGAAAAAGGCGCTCACAAGGATCGCCACGAGAATATTGGTTATGGAACGATAGGGTTCAAAACCTTAAACGCATATGTCCATCACCCCTTGTTGATTAATGTGCCTAAGATTCTTGAAACTCCATATATCAACGGTAAACCACCTTACAAAGAAGAGATAAAAATGCTACGCGAAGGAACATTTGTCGATGGTTGGAAATCAGCGTTTAATTAATAGCTTTGCTGCATAGATAACCAACGCTTTAATATTTTATATTAAAATAAGAAAATCATCGAATTTCGATGATTTTCTTACAATGACTTATTTTTTCGTAATTTGCTTAATGGAATTATCATTTATAAGGGAAGCTGGTTTCTTCCGTTTTTTCTTTTTAAAAACGCCAAATATAATTTTTGAATGATCTTTAATTTTCTGTTTTTCCTTATCTAGTTTTGCTTTTTTAACTTCTTTCTTTTGATTTTTATATTCATTGGTCAACCGTTCGACATATTGTTCAGTTTTTGTTAGTTCCTTTTTCTCTGCTTTAACGCCCATTATCTTATTTGAAATCTTTTCAAGAGGATTATCAAATTTAGAGAGTATATAGCTCTTAGGATCAGCTAGCATTTCGAATTTTGCAAAATCCATGCTTAAAGCAGTCATCAGCATGTTCGAGTATTTATTGTACGCGATGCGAACTAGCTCAAATAATATTTGAACAAGAAAGAAAGTGATTGATACAGCAGAAATAATAATATCTAAATCGCTGGGTCTTCGTTGAACGAATTCAACTATTACAACAACAATCATGATTGCATTAGCAAGATATTTTGATATTTTAATTCCTTGTTTGGTTCCTAATACTTTTTTATCTTTCTTATTTCGGTATGTTGTTAAATAGAAAATGAAACCAAATAATGACATTAATGTTAAAAAGCAATAAATAATAAGATAAACAATGTGGTTTAAATTAGTGTAAATTTTTAATCCATAAAGACATAAGAAAATTATCTGAACAACAATTGTTATCCAAAAAGAAACTCGTTGCAGATCTCTAATTGTTTTATCGACCACTGCAGTAGTCCGTTCAATAATTATCATATCTTGTTACATCTTTTCAATTTCGGAAACAAGAGTTACGAAAGCTAGTTCTTCGGGAACCTTTTTTATGACCCTATCTTTTTTAAAGATGACATATTCATGATTTCCACCGGCAATTCCAATGTCAGCATTTTTAGCTTCGCCTGGTCCGTTAACCACACACCCCATGACAGCGACGTGGATTGGCTTATTTACTTTTTCAAGATATTCCATGACTCTTTCCGCTAATTTCAATACATTTACTTGAGTTCTTCCACATGTTGGACACGCCACGAGCGTGGGGTAATTTGGATACAAATCTAGGTCGTGCAATAATCTTTTAGCAGCGATAATTTCATCACGAGGATCCCCAGAAATAGAAATGCGAATTGTATCTCCAATTCCATCCAATAATAGTGGCGCTAATCCAGCTGAACTACGGATAAGAGAAAGATCTTTATATCCTGCTTCGGTTATTCCAAGATGGAGTGGATAAGAGAATGTTTCGGCTGCTAAACGATTCGCAGCAATTGTTTCACGAACATTTGACCCCTTTAAGGAAATAGCGATGTCAAAGAAATTGAGACTCTCTAAAATCTCAACATGTTTTTTTGCTGAATTAACCAAATCAACTCCAGTATAATTGTGAGAGTAATCGTGAATTGTTTTATCTAAAGAGCCAGAGTTTACTCCGATACGGATTGGAATGTGTTTTTCTTTTGCCATGTCGACAACTTTTTTTACATTGTCTAAAGATCCGATATTTCCGGGATTAATTCTTATTTTATCTACGCCATTTTCCATCGCTAGCAAAGCTAGACGATAGTCAAAGTGAATATCTGCTACAAGAGGAATATTTATACGTTTTTTTATTTCGTAAATAGCTTCAGCATCAGCTGTGTCCATAATTGAGACGCGCATTAAATCAGCGCCAAGAGAGGCACATTCATTGATTTGATTAACCACTAAATCAACTTTTTCAGTTTTGATGTTGCACATCGATTGAATTAAAACATGATCCTGGCCACCAAGAGTGATATTTCCAATTTTGATACTACGAGTTTCTGTTCGAGAATTCATGTCAACATTATACATTACTAGTAATGCAATAGTCTAAAAATATGTTTGCATATTCTATTATCTATGATAAGATAAAAAACGACTTTAAGGAGACAAGTAGTAGTATGGCAAAAGATGATCGAATCTCATTGACATTAAAATGCAATGAATGTGGCGAAGAGAACTATCTCACATCCAAAAATAAAAAGCATAAACCAGATCGTTTGGAGTTAAAGAAATATTGCCCAGTGTGCAAAAAGATGACACTCCATCGTGAGAAAAAGAAATAAAAGATAGGCTAAGCCTATTTTTTATTATTAAGAGAAACAAATGAAAGTTGTGCCTTTTCTTTATAACGATAAAGACGAATTATTTTCCAATTGCTACCTGGCGATAGACAATAAATCCTCTTGCGTTATTATTGACCCATCATGTGATTATGATGGTGTAATTAATTACATTGCTAGAAATCATTTGGTATGTCGCGGCATTCTTCTAACGCATTCTCATTTTGACCACATGCGTGGAATTGATCGTACCGTCAAAGCGTTGAATGTTCCACTTTTTGTTTCTTTTGGTGATGAAGACGGCTTAATGGACACTAGACTCAATTGTTCTTCGATGAGCAACTGTCATTATGTGGTTCAAACTAAGCCTGTTCTTGTCAGCGATCAAGAAGTGCTTGAATTGTTAGAAGAACCAATCCAAGTTATTAGCACTCCTTTTCATACCAAAGGGTCAGTGTGCTATTACATAGCAAAGAACAACTTATTATTTTCTGGAGACACTTTATTTCTTGGTTCTATTGGTAGAAGCGACTTACCATCTTCTGTTGGAAGAGAAAAAAGACACTCATTATCGAAACTTTTTGAGCTTCCTGATGAGACAAAAGTTTTTCCCGGTCACGGACTAACTACAACATTGGGGTTTGAGCGGAAGCTAAATCCGTTTATTAAATAGCAATTATTTGCTATAATGAATAAGATTTTTAAGAAAGGGTTAACATTATGGTAAATGTAACAGAATTAAGACCAGGAAATTTCTTCCTAGAAGAAGGCAATATTTATCAGGTTCAAGATATTCTTTTAAACAAAACCGCTATGAGAAAAATGGTGGCTAAGCTTAAGGTAAAGAATTTAAGAAGTGGTGCAATCGTTGAAATTTCGCGAAATAGTGGATACATGATTGAAACCATTCGACTTGATAAACGCCAAATGCAGTATTTATATGATACCGGCGACTTTTTAGTCTTCATGGATCAAGAGAACTATGATCAAATCGAAGTCCCTCACAGCCGTCTTGAATGGGAGAAACAATTCCTAAAAGGCGATGAAATTGTGGAAATCACCTCTTATGAAGGGGAAATCATTGGTATTAACTTACCAGCTAAAGTAACACTAAAGATTACGGCTTGTGAACCAGCAGTTAGAGGCGATACAGTTAATAAAGCGATGAAGGATGCTACGCTTGAAACTGGATTAAAGATTAGAGTTCCACTTTTCATCAATGAAGGTGAAGTTGTCAGTGTCCGCACTGATAACGGAAGCTATGATGGCAGGGCTTAATCTATGATGGAAGTCCAAATATACTTGTTCGTTATTTATCTCGTTGTGGCATTAATCGGTGGCGTAGCAGCAGGATATTTCCTCGCTCGATTTATTTTCAAAAGAGAGCTCAAAAAGAACCCTCCAGTGAATGAAAAGATGATTCGTGTCATGCTCACTCAAATGGGTCGAAAGCCAAGCGAGAAGCAGGTTCGTGAAATCATGAACAGCATGAACAACGCTAATAAGTAAACGTTTAAAAATCAGCTCTCAGTAGTGAGGGCTTTTTTTATGGAAAAGAAAAGCCTATCATAGATAGGCAGTTACTTAAAAACTACTAATTATTTACTATTTATTTCATCCAGGAAATCTTTCGCTCCGTGCCAGCTTTAAGTCTTTTAATGTTTTCAGAATGACGGATGATGACAATGACTGTGTGAAAAGAAAGGACAGAAGCGAATATCCATGAGATCAATAGATTTGGTCCGTACGTTGGTAATGAATACAAATTTGGTGGAATAATACCCGCCATGCAAAGAACGGCCCAAACCCACGCTAAGAGTGTGCAGCAAATTGGGGCGATAATGCTAGCTAGAGAAACATGTTTGCTAATTTTGAGAATTGCAAAATATAGGATTCCGGGAATAAAGCCGACCATCCAAGAGGTAAAAAGAACAGAACCAGCATATACCGCAACACCTTTTCCACCTTTAAAATGAGCGAAGATTGGCCAGCAATGTCCGACCATGCAACCTATGGTTGCAACCCAGTAAACCGGCCAAGGAATGACATATGAAAAATTCATTCCAAAACTATTGACATTATTCGCAGCAGCAACAAGGCTTTGACCATTATCAAAAGGTATACGGGAAAATATGAACCAACAAAGCCACACAGAAAGCCCAGCTTTGAACATATCAATGAGCATAACTAATAAGCCGATTTTCTTTCCCCATAGTCTTCCGGCATTTGTGCCACCAGCATTGCGGGAGCCATAATCACGAGGATCTTGGTTGAAAAAAGCTTTTCCAATCCAAACAGAGGATGGGATAGAGCCTAGTAAATATCCAACCACTAGGCAGAATAATATTGCTAATATATTATATAATATATTCATAATTTACCCTCGTTTTCCTATCTTTTTATTCTACTAAATAACTTTATATTTGCAACTTAATTTGTATATAATTAAGAGCGATTGGGAGGTAGTGGGTAATGGACGAACAAAAAAACAAATCTTTAAAGTACACCGCTGATGACATTCACATCCTCCAAGGTCTTGAGGGTGTAAGAAAAAGACCAGCCATGTATATTGGCTCAACAAATACAAGTGGACTTCATCATTTAGTGTGGGAAGTTATTGATAACGCTGTTGATGAGGCTCTCTCTGGATTCGGCGATAAAATTATTGTAACCATCTATAAAGATGGTTCTTGTTCAGTTCAAGATGAGGGAAGAGGCATTCCAACTGGAATTAATAAAGAAACTGGTAAGCCAGCTGTTGAGATCGTTTTCTCTGAACTACACGCTGGTGGAAAATTTAGTAGTGCTGTCTATAAAAGTGCTGGTG
>CAYFSI010000020.1:0-19980 GCA_964345825.1 uncultured Staphylococcaceae bacterium
CACTGTTGGAGCTTCTCAAATTCAAGATATTTTATCCACGAATGTCGATGATATTAATTTCGGTGATGAAATTGAGGCCGTTAAAACCAACAGCGATCGTTTACGAGATGAATTCGACTGTGATATCATCATTGCTAGTTTTCATGATGGTACAAGCAGTATTGAAAGCGAAGTAAGAAACGCTTTAAGCCTCAATTCGCCAATCAGCGGAAAAAGATACGTTGATGGTGTGTTCACCGCTCACGACCACACTTTTGCCAGCAAAATCGTTAATAGTGTGCCAATTCTCAACTCAGGGAATAATGGTAAATATATTGCTAATTTCTCTCTTCAATATGATGATGGAAATGTTTCTTGTCCATCTCGCCAGGTTTTTTCTAATAGCGACAGCAGTGTTTCAAACATCTATGCCTTTGGAGGCAGTGATACTGAGACAAAAGCAATTGTTGATGAATACTACACAGATGAGCTTATCGAAAAAGCTACTTCTGTAGCAGGAGTATTGGATGCCAGCTTTTCTAAGAGATTAGAAGCTCCAAACATGATGGCCAAGGCTATGTATGAATACGCCCATGACGAAGGACATAATGTTGTCCTAGCGATGGTCAATCAAGGTCGAAGTAATCTTCCAATGGGCGATGTGACCTACACTGATTTATTCTCCGCCTTCCCTTTCACTAATCGAACAGTGATTATGAATGTCAAAGGTTCCGATTTACGACGTGTGAGTGGCAATTATGCTTATTCAGCGAATCCTTTTACTTTCCAAGATAATTCGACCTATCTCATCGCAGTTTATGATTATTTGGCCTATCATCAAAACGCTTATCGTGAATATGACTATTTCTCAAATCGAGATGTCGTTACTTCTCTAGGCAAATTCCCTGTTGATTTAATTTACGATTATATGAAGGAACAAACGGGAATAATTCATGCCGCTGATTATTCAGGCGACAATTTTACTTTCCTAAAAAATCAATAAGGATACAAAAATCTTGCTTGCTAAAATCTATTGTTATACAATATTCAAGCATTGATGGTCCCTTAGCTCAGCTGGTAGAGCAACTGACTCTTAATCAGTGGGTCAAAGGTTCGAATCCCTTAGGGATCACCAAATAAATATTCGTCGATTCTCTAGTAGGATCTATTGAATATATAAAGAGAGAAGCAAAAGCTACTCTCTTTTTTTGATTTAGCAAGATTATTACACTATTATCTCGGAAAAAGGGTGAATTAGTGCCATTATTATATGAAAGGTTGAGAAAAATATATTTAAACCCTAGAATGAATATTAAGGAAGTTAAGAGACACCATGAAGACTCCAAGCATTGCAGTATTGAAAAAATATCTAGCCGCGATGGCGAAAACCAAAGCTAAATATGTTACGACTGAGAAGTTGTCTCGGATTCTTGGCGTGTACCCAGAGATTATCGCTGAGACTCTTTCTTACTTTGATCCGATGGTGAATTTGGACTATGAGTACGACTTAACCGAACTCGTCCCCGCGATTGAAGAGTACATTGAAAAATCGCAAGAAAAGAAGCCTATTCCCAAAAAAAAGAGCCTTGTCACTCAGAAAATATTGGACCAGTATTCATCGATAGGTGATTTCATCTATAAGAAAATGACGATCGGCGGTCTACTGGACCCTAACACGGAATTAAACGATAAAGATTTGAAGATTCTCAAAAAATTAATTACTGAAGAACAATTAAAAAGGAAAAAATAACCATGAAACCCATCCGCAAAGCCGTTATTCCTGCCGCAGGATTAGGAACCAGATTTTTACCTGCCACAAAAGGTTTAGCAAAAGAGATGCTACCGATTATCGACAAGCCAACTATTCTCTATCAAGTTGAAGAAGCCGTCGCAAGTGGCTGTAAAGAAGTGATTTTAATTATCTCTCCTGATAAAGAATCAATTATTCGTTTTTTTGATCGTGACATAGACTATGAAGAATACCTAAAAGAAAAAAATCACGCCGATTTTGCGGAGATTATTAAAAATATCGCCACTCTTGCCAAAATTAGTTATGTTTATCAAACAGAGCAAAAAGGTCTTGGCCACGCCATACTGTGCGCTAAAGAAGCGATTGGAAACGAACCTTTCTTAGTCATACTTGGTGATGACTTAATTGTCAATGAGTCTGGGCCAACAGCGTCCAGTCAATTGATTAATGCTTACCAAGAAACCGGATGTTCAATTTTAGGTGTCCAAGAAGTGGCTCTCAGCGAAACCAAAAAATATGGAATTATTGATCCAGTAAGTCAAAATGGCCGATTAATTTTAATGAGAGGAATGGTGGAAAAACCAAAAGAAAATCCTCCGAGTCGTTACGCGGCTTTAGGAAGATATGTTCTCACCCCTGATGTCTTTCCTTTATTAGAAAATCAAACTCCGGGAGCAGGTGGAGAAATTCAACTAACTGACGCTTTAAAACGTCTAAATAAAATTTATGCCTATCATTTCGATGGAAGGCGATACGATATTGGTGATAAATTTGGTTACGTTCAAGCCGTCATCGATTTTTCATTAAAGCGCGATGATTTGAAAGAAAAGGTTAAAAAGTATCTCGAAGAAGTGAAATAATACGAACCCTCAACGAGGGTTTTTATTATGAAATTGTCTTGAAAAAGAGCCTAAGTATTATTATACTTGTTTTGGTATTTTTAGGAGGAAATAAAAATGTCAGAAATCAAAAAAACGATGCTCTCAGTAGATGGAAATACTGCCGCATCATTGGAATCGTATAACTTTATAGAAGTTGCAGCCATCTACCCAATCACTCCTTCCTCTACTATGGCGGAGAATGTGGATGTCTATGCTTCACAAAAAAAGAAAAATTATTTTGGTTCAGTTGTTAAAGTGAGTGAACTTCAATCTGAAGCTGGTGCCGCTGGTGCCGTTCATGGTGTTTTACAAGCCGGTGGTTTAGCGGCCACCTATACAGCTAGCCAAGGATTATTGTTGATGCTCCCCAACATATATAAATGGGTTGGTGAACTACTTCCTGCTGTTCTTCATGTTTCAGCAAGAGCCATCGCGACAAGAAGCCTTTCCATTTTCGGTGATCAACAAGATATCTATGCAATTCGTCAAACTGGTATTTGCTTGCTTTGTTCCCATAGTGTTCAAGAAGTGGCGGACTTGACTCCAGTCGCTCACCTTATTGCTATTGACGCTTCCTATCCAGTCTGTCATTTCTTTGATGGATTTAGAACCAGTCACGAAATTCAAAACGTTGAATTTGTTGACGATGCGGAATGGAAGAAACTCTTACCAATGGACAAAGTCGAAGCTTTTAGAGCAAGAGCTCTTAACCCACACACCCACCCAGTCACACGCGGTGGAGCAGAAAATGATGACATTTATTTCCAAGGCCGAGAAGCTCAAAATTCCCATGCCGCTCGCGTCGTAGAAATTGCTGAAAAATATTTCAAAGAAGCCTCACGATTAACTGGTCGTCACTATGCTCCCTTCACATATTACGGAGCCAAAGATGCTACTCACGTTATCGTGGCGATGGGTTCTGTTACCGAAACAGCGACAGAAGTCATCGATGTTTTAAAAGATAAGAAGATCGGATTGGTGAAAGTTCACCTCTATCGTCCATTCTCTGCTAAGCACTTATTAGAAGTTCTTCCAAAGAGTGTCAAACGCATCGCTGTGTTAGACCGCACCAAAGAAATGGGAGCCACTGGCGAACCACTTTATTTGGATGTCGTCTCTGTTCTTAAAGAAAACAACCTTGACATAGAAGTCTTCGGTGGTCGTTATGGTTTGAGCAGTAAAGACACTCAACCCAGAGATATTAAATCTGTTTATGATTTCCTCGATAGTGAGAAACCATGGACCAGTTTCACCGTTGGAATTAATGATGATGTCACTCATCTCAGCATTCCTATTGATGAATCATTCCACATTAAAGGCAACTATACCTCTTGCTTATTCTATGGGCTAGGCTCAGATGGAACCGTCTCTGCTAATAAATCTTCAATTAAGATTATTGGTGATGCTACTCATCAATACGCTCAAGCTTATTTTGCTTATGACTCTAAGAAAGCTGGTGGAGCAACTCGTTCCCACTTACGTTTTCGAAAAACACCAATCCACTCCACATATTATGTTCCAAATGCCGATTTCGTTTCCTGCTCACTCGATACTTATGTCATGAAATTCGACATGATTAGAAACTTGAAACAAGGTGGAACATTCTTACTTAACACCGATATGAGCGATGAGGAATTAATTAAAGTCTTACCAAATCGTATGAAATATCAATTAGCCTCCAAAAAAGCTAAATTTTATGTCATCGATGCTAACAAGATTGCTGGCGAAGTTGGAATGGGCCGTCACACCAACACCATTCTCCAAGCCTCGTTCTTCTATCTAAATCCTGACATCATGCCTTATGAAGAAGCCAATAAGTGGATGAAAAAATTCGCGGAAAAGAGCTATGCCAAAAAAGGTGAAGATGTCGTAAAAATGAACTGGAAAGCCATCGATGCTGGAACTGAAGGATTACGCGAAGTGAAAGTTGATTCTGAATGGGCTAAATTATCTCCCAAGACAGAAATCGTTCTCACTGGTGATGATTACTTTGATTCATTTGTTACCATTATTGATAACTTAGGTGGCGATGATCTACCAGTTAGCAAATTCACTGAATATGAACTTTTAGATGGCACAATGCGCAATGATGTTGCGTTTGTGCAAAAGAGAAGCATTGCTGACCGTGTTCCAATTTGGAACAAGAATAAATGTATTCAATGCAATACATGCTCGTTCGTTTGCCCACATGCGACTATTCGTCCAGTTCTAATGGATGATGCTGAATACGCTGCAGCTCCTGATATTGTTAAAGATGATTATTTGAATGCTATGGGCCCAGGATTACAAGGATTGAAGTTCCGTATTCAAGTTTCCACCAAAAACTGTGTTGGCTGTGGATTGTGTGTCGCTGAATGTTTAGCTAACAAACAATCAATCAGCAAATTGAAACCGGGTGAAAAACTTACCTCCGATATGATGGCTCTTGAGATGATGGAAGCCAAGTCTCAATTCCCACAAGAAGTCGCTGCTGACTACTTATATAAACTTTCATACAAAGGCGATCGTCTCCCCGCTGCTATGCAGGCAACGGTTAAAGGTGTCGGGTTCTTAAAGCCATACATGGAAGTCTCTGGAGCCTGTGCCGGATGTGGAGAAACTCCATATTACCGCTTAGTCTCCCAATTATTCGGAAAAGATATGCTCGTTGCTAACGCGACTGGTTGCTCTTCTATATATTGTGGTTCAACTCCACTCACTCCATTTAACACTGATAAAGATGGCCAAGGCGTTGCTTGGGCTAACTCCTTATTTGAGGACAATGCTGAATTCGGTTATGGAATGAGAGTGGCCACTGATGCGAAAATTAAACACATCATTGAAATCTTAACTGCTGCCAAGGAAAGAGCCACTGTTGAACCTGCCTTAAAAGAAATTATCGATGAATACTTTGCAAACATCAAAAACCGCATTAAGATGCGCGAAATTGCACCCAAACTTGTTTCATTAGTCAAAGAGAGCAAGGATGAGAGCGTCAAAGAAGTGCTTCAATATGAACGTGATTTACAAGACAAATCCGTCTGGATTATCGGTGGTGATGGTTGGGCTTATGATATTGGTTACGGCGGACTCGATCACGTTTTAGCCAATGAAGAAGATGTAAATATCTTAGTTCTTGATACCGAAGTGTATTCCAACACTGGTGGACAATCCTCCAAGTCTTCACAAACTGGATCAATCGCTAAATTCACTGCTTCTGGCAAACAAACTGCTAAGAAAAATCTTGCCTTAATAGCAATGAGCTATGGTAATGTCTATGTTGCGCAAATCGCCTTAGGTGCCAACCCACTTGCAGCTATTAAAGCTTTAAAAGAAGCTGAGTCCTACGATGGGCCAAGCCTTATTATCACTTATTCCCCATGTGTTAATCACGGCATTAAAGGTGGTCTTTCTAACTCTATGCTTCAAGAGAAAAAAGCGGTTGCATCTGGATATTTCCCCATTTTCCGTTACGATCCACGTCTCGCCAAAGAAGGAAAATCCCCGCTTACTATCGATATGTCAGAACCTGACTATAGCAAATTCAGAGAATTCGTTATGACAGAAACACGTTTTTCTCAATTACCACATGTCAATCCAGAGCAAGCTGAAGAATTGCTCAACAAAGCCGAAACTTATGCTCGTCAACGTTTAGAAAGAATCAAAAAACTAGGCGCATAACAATTTTAGGAAAGCAGGCACGCAAAATTTGTGCCTGTTTTTCTTGCCATTTTATCCAATTATATATATACTATCAGTAGGTTAAGGAACAAATTATATGAAAAAAAATCAAAGAGAAATCGAATGTTTGTTTGAACTTTTTAAAGAAGAACGGGAAATTGAAAAAGTTGTTGAAGAATTACCACGCGGATATATTTCTGTCAAAGTAATATCTGGCCATACATATAACTATCGCCAGTGGCGGGAGGGAGATAAGATTATCTCCGAATATGTTCCTGAAGCTTTTGTAAACAGTATCAAACGAAAAATAGCTATTCGCAAAGAAAACGAAACCGCTCTAAAAGAAGTTAAAAAAGAGCTTCAAAGCAAGGTTAGATCCGTTGTTAAAAAAGAAATTTTAAGCGAAGCAGAAGTTGCTGAATTAAGAGAAAAAGCTCGAATATAACTTAACCAAGCGAAATTAAAAATCTTTCAAAAAATAAGCAGGAAAATCCTGCTTTTTTCTTCATCACTCTTCACTTTAGGAAATCTATTTGCTAATATTTAGCAGTATTATGAACAAGTTAGTGGTTTTATCAGGAGTTCCGGGAAGCGGCAAATCATATTTCTCGGCTACTTTGAAGAAATATAAAGGAAGTCATGTTTATGTTGTTTCAAGCGATGCTCTTCGGAGCGTTATGCTCGGTAATCAACAAGATTTATCGGAAGATCGTTTAATGTGGAAAATGTACTATAAACTCGCTTATGTTTACGCCACTGATCCTAAAGGAGTAGTTGTTCTTGATGCCACTCATAGCAACTCGACTTATCGAATTGAAGCCACCAAACACCTCAAACCATTATTTGATGAAGTTGACTTAGTGGTATTTAACCTTCCGCGGCATATAGTTAATCAACAAAATAAAGATCGGGCTTTTCCAATTCCAGAAGATATATTAGACATTTTATGCGCTAAATTCGAATTGCCAGATGCGAATGACGAGCAATATTTTAAACAGATATTTATTATCACCGATCACGATATTCAGTCGGTTATTGAAAAACTTTAAGATTATAGATAAAGAAAAAATCCTCTTGATTCTGCTTTATGGCAAAAGTGAAGAGGACTTTTTATTTTAACTGGTCGGAACGATGAGATTTGAACTCACGACCCCTTCCACCCCAAGGAAGTGCGCTACCAAGCTGCGCTACGTCCCGAGACCCTTTCTATTATATTATTTTTTTAAATAATGACCACAAAAAAGTGTTATCATTTCTAAAACTCTATTTATTTGATAGAATAAATCAGCTGCTATGAACAAGAAAATTATTATCAAAGGTGCTCGCGAGAACAATCTTAAAAATATCGATCTAGAAATACCCAAGGAGTCCTTGGTTGTTTTTACTGGTCTTTCAGGTAGCGGCAAGACAACTTTAGCTTTTGACACAATCTTCGCTGAAGGCCAAAGAAAATATATGGAATCGATGTCGAGCTATGCTCGTCAATTCCTTGGCAATTATGATAAACCTGATGTTGATTCTATCGATGGATTGTCTCCAAGTATCGCCATTGATCAAAAGAGTGTCTCACATAATCCTCGTTCCACGGTGGGAACTGTCACAGAAATTTACGATTATTTGCGATTATTGTATGGGCGTGTTGGAATTCCGTATTGTCCCGATCACCATATTCCGATTGTCTCTTTCTCGGTCAGCATGATGACCGATCAAGTTTTTGCCTATCCCCAAGGAACCAAAATTCAACTCCTATCTCCGGTTGTACATCACGAAAAAGGAACTCAAAAGGAAATCTTTGACAAAATAAGACAGAATGGATTCACTCGCTTAAGAGTGGATGGACAAATGATTGGTGTCGAAGAGATAACTGAATTAGATAAGAATAAAAAACACGATATTGATATTGTCATTGATCGTATTATTGTCAAACCTGAAGCGAGAAGTCGCATTTTTGAATCGATTGAAACAGCCCTTGATTGGTCTCATGGACTATTAATTATTTTGTCCGACTTTGAAGAAAAGATATTGAGCGATCGCCACACCTGCCCAATATGTGGCTTTTCGATTCCTAAATTGGAACCGCGTCTATTCTCCTTCAATTCCCCGCTTGGATGTTGCCCGGATTGTAAAGGTTTAGGTATTAAAAGGGAAGTTGACCCTCGTCTACTTGTTTCGAGAACTGATTTATCAATCAATGGCGGGGCGATTGAATATTACAAGCACATGGTGGGCTCTCAAAACCTTGAATGGCAAGAATTCACTTTGCTTTGCAAATTGTACAATATTCCGATGAATGTTCCTTTTAATGAACTCACTGAAGAACAAAAGCACATCATCTTTTATGGTTCACCCGATGTTCATAAATATGCTTTAAAATCTTCCTCGGGAAATATTAATAATCGAATTGGATATATCGAAGGTGTCAAAAACCGTATCGAAAGACTATACGCGGAAACAACATCCGACTGGATGAGAGAGTATTATGTTAAATTCCTCCATGATACAGAGTGCACGACTTGCCATGGTTCAAGATTAAACAAAGAAGCTCTCGCTGTTTTAATCGACAACAAAAATATTTATGAGGTATCAACTCTGCAAATTAGAGATTTGCGAGACTGGATTCTTCAGTTGCCAAGCAAATTAACCCAAAATCAAAACGATATTGCTCGACTTGTTCTTAAAGAGATTGAGAATCGAACTACTTTCTTGTGCGATGTGGGATTGGAATATCTCACCTTGTCTCGCATGGCGATGACCCTTTCTGGAGGTGAATCACAACGAATAAGACTAGCTACTCAAATTGGCTCGAAATTAACGGGCATTTTATATGTTTTAGATGAGCCATCGATTGGGCTTCATCAACGAGATAGCGAAAAATTAATCAAAACTTTACGTGAAATGCGCGATTTAGGTAACACCCTTATTGTTGTTGAACATGATGAAGAGATGATTCGAAGCGCTGACTATATTGTCGATATTGGACCAGGAGCCGGGATCCATGGCGGACAAGTCGTTGCGACTGGTTCAGTATCTGATATTGAAAAGAACCCCGACAGCATAACGGGACAATATCTAGCTCATAAGAAATTTATTTCTATTCCTTCAAAACGAAAGAAAGGAAACGGAAAATTCATTGAAATTCGCGGTGCAACCTGCCACAATCTAAAAAACGTGAATGTCGATTTTCCTTTAGGAACTTTCACTGTTGTTACAGGTGTTTCCGGAAGCGGGAAATCCTCTTTAGTGAATCAAACATTATTCATGCACTTGAGAAAACATTTGTCAAATGAGGATGTCCAAGCCGGTGCAGTTGAATCAATCAGCGGGTTTGAATATATCGATAAAGTGGTCGATGTCTCTCAAGAGCCAATTGGCCGCACTCCTCGAAGTAACCCCGCTACTTATGTCAAACTATTTGACAGCATCCGAGAGTTATTTGCTGAAACAGTGGAAGCTAAAGCTCGTGGCTTTAACAAAGGAAGATTTTCCTTCAATGTCATTGGAGGTCGATGTGAAGAATGCCAAGGAGCGGGAATTGTTCGTATTCCAATGAACTTCTTGCCGGATGTCTATGTGAAATGCGATTCCTGTGGTGGAAAACGTTACAACGAAGAAACCTTACAAGTAACTTATAAAGGCAAAAACATCTATGATATTCTCGAAATGACCGTTGAAAACGCTCTCGATTTCTTTAGCAATCGTCCATCTTTAAAAAAGCGAGTTCAAACTCTCTATGATGTGGGGCTAAATTATATTAAGTTAGGTCAACCAGCGACCACCCTTTCAGGAGGAGAAGCGCAGCGCGTTAAATTAGCGGCTGAACTTCAAAAAAGACCAACTGGAAAGACTGTCTATATTCTCGATGAACCAACCACCGGTTTGCATACTGATGATGTCGGAAGACTATTGAAGATTCTCCAAAGATTAGTTGAACATGGCGACACCGTTATTGTAATTGAACATAATTTAGATATTATAAAAGCAGCGGACTATATCATTGATTTAGGGCCAGATGGTGGAGATGGTGGTGGTCAAGTCGTGGCAACTGGTACTCCCGAAGAAGTGAGTGAAAACCCTCATTCTTACACTGGTCTCTATCTCAAAAAGGTTTTAAAGAAAGGACAGTATGAATAATATGAATATTGTTGGATTAATCTTTTTTATCATTTTTCTTCTAGGCGCGATTGTCATCTTTGTTCTTGGCCTTCTCAATGTTAAAAAAAGCATTAAAGGTAAAGGAGAAGTGTTATCATATGCCACTTTGACCAAGCGAATTCTCTTTTATAGTATCGCCTTTGCAGTTAGTTTCATGACTGCCCTCATGTTTATCTATTTAATGAATAACATTGAAGCCAAGTGGTTTGAATATGTCGCGGCAAGTGTCGGCGGATTAATCTTTGGCGGTAGTTTATTCTTAGCTGTCCATTTTTTTATCTTCCATTATTATGGAAAAGATATCAATTCTACCTTAGATAAATGGCTTTTTAGGGGATTGATTTTCTTTTCAGTTACCACTTTTGTCTTTTTATTTATCACTTTAGAAGGCTTTGCTGATTACATAAACCTAACCACGCCATTATCGAATGGCATTAATTTTACTGAAGGATGGGCATATCCTGGAAACTTTGGACCAGACACTAATATTGCCTGGTATGCATTATGTATTCTCACCGGGGCAGGAATTGTCTACTTTTACTGCGATCACAGGATGTATCAACAATATGGTAAGCACGGGATTTTGGAATCGACATTTTTAGTTGCTTTCCCAGCCGGTGTTATTGGAGCGCGAATATTCTATGTTCTTGGTCAATGGAGTGACTTTGCTAGTGATCCAATTACCATGTTCTATATTTGGGATGGTGGATTAACCATTCTTGGTGGAGCATTAACTGGCATTGTTGTCGGCGTTTTATGGTTCATGTGGCGAAATAAAGGTTACAACATATTCATCGTTGCTGATATTGCCTTACCTTCCATTCTCATCGCTCAAGCAGTCGGACGCTGGGGTAATTTCTTTAACTGCGAAGTTCATGGCATAGAAATGAGCGGTGAATATTGGCGTTGGTTACCAAAGATTATTTATAACAATATTCAATTTGGCCATGATGGATACGCGAGTTTGGTGGTAGAGGGAAATGTCTTTGTTCCCTTATTCTTAATTGAAGGTGCGATTAACTTGCTTGGGTTCTTCCTTTTAGCTTATCTGTTTGGAAAGAAACTTCGACTCCATACTGCTTTTGGTGATTTAGCCTTTGGCTATTTCATTTGGTATGGTCTCACTAGAGCAATTATGGAGCCTCTCCGCGATAGCCGATACATTATGGATAGTTTTTGGAGTTGGTCCTGGTCCCTTGCTTTCATTATCGCGGGTGCCTTAGGAATCATTTTAAATCACACAATTCGCAACGCGATAAATAATAAAAAGGGCTTTTTAAAACCTCAAGAAAACTGGTTTAAAACAGGCTTATTTACTTCTATTGTTTTTGCCACTTTAGGCATTTCGATGGTCATCATTTCAAGCATCATGATTGCATCAAGTTCTCAAATCCTCCAAGTTGGTTTTTCAACTTTTAACTCAGGCTTAATTATATTAACTTTGGGAATTAGTTTGCTGGGATGCCTCGCTATTTCTATTCCTTATGCAATTCGTGGCCATCGCGAAATAAAAAGGGTCCATGCCTAGAAAATATGACGTTATTTTATTCGATATGGACGGCACACTCATTGATACGGATGAGCTAATCGCCCAAACTTTCTTTTGCCTTTACGATAAATACAACAATGGGAAACGGGCAACCCGTGAAGAGATGGTGTATTTTTCTGGTCCTCCAATTAGGGAGACTTTAGCCAAAGAATTTCCGCATGTTGATCTTGAACATTTGTTTCAAGATTTTCATGATATCTCTTGGCGGCTTTATCCCCAGTATCTCAAGTCTTTTCCTTTCGTTAAAAAAACTTTAATCGAACTAAAAAAAGATCGGTACCTTTTGGGAATTGTTACCAACAAAATGCATGGCACAACCGAATATTGTTTGGAACTTCTCGATATGCAAAACATATTTGATGTCATCATCGGCATTGACGATGTGGGTCATCCAAAACCATATCCAGAAGGAATTTTTAAGGCGATGAATATATTAAATCAACCCGAAAAAAAGAAAGTGTTGTATATTGGAGATAATGCCTCTGATTTTTTGACAAGTCAAAACGCGGGAATTGATTGTGGATTAATCACATGGGGTCCTAGAACTATCAGCAGTTCTTTGAAACCAAAATATTTGATAAAATCATTTTATAATCTAAAGGAGGTCCTCGAAAATGAATCGTCAATATGATGCTCTTATTATTGGATGTGGTCCATGCGGAATTGGCGCGGCTTTAAAACTAAAAGAAGCCGGTTTTAAAATCGCAATCATTGAAAGAAGCACTCCTGGAGGAAAAGTTAATATCGCTCCTCGTGTTGATAACTATCCAGGCTTTACTAAGATAAGTGGTCCTGATTTAGCCTATGCCTTTTTTGAAAGAGTGAATAATGCTGGAATTGAGATTCTCGGAGAGAACTTACTATCTTTAGATAAACATGGTGATGCTTTTACTCTTGTTACTGATCGAGAAACCTATGAAGCGAAGGTTGTTTTGATTGCTTCTGGAACCAAAGAAAAGAAACTTGGTTTCTATAATGAAGATACTTTAATTGGTCGTGGGATATCTTATTGTGCTCTTTGTGATGGTCACTTTTTTAAAGGATTACCCATCGCCGTTATCGGAGGAGGCAATTCTGCTCTTAAAGAATCACTTCATCTTTCTCGTTTGGTTTCTCATCTCTACCTCATTCATCGCCGAAATGAATTTCGGGGAAGCGATGCTAATCTCGAGGAATTAAAGCAAATGCCCAATGTGACGATTTTAACTCCCTATATCCCATTAGAGATTATGCAAAATGATCGAGTAACTGGCCTAAAAATTAAAAATGTTGAAACTCAAGAAGAAAAAATCCTGCAAATTGATGGTCTTTTTCCTCTCATTGGTCAAATTCCCAACACGCAATTTGTAAAAATACCAGGAGTCCTTGATGAGCAAGGAAATATTCCTGTTGATAAAAAAATGATGACTTCTGTACCGGGATTATATGCCGGGGGAGATGTCTTGCCTCGATTATTAAGGCAAATCTATTTAGCAGAGCACGATGGAATGGTCGCTGCCCGCTCAATTATCGAATACTTGAAAGGAGCTTAATTATGTTTGAACTAATAATATTAACCGGACAATCAGGATCAGGAATTACTTCTTCGAAATACGTATTAGAAGAGTTGGGTTATTACATTGTTGAAAACATCCCTTATGATGCGACCGAAGCCGTCCTTCAATCATTCGTTAATGGAGTTTATAAAACCAAAAAATTTTGTCTTATTGTCTCGCTCTTTGAAGCTAAAAAAATACTTGAGTTGGCCAAGAGCAACTCACAATTCTTCACCCGCTTAATTTTGCTCACCGCCGACCCAATTGAAATCGAACGGAGATATCGCTTGAGCCGTCACGTCCACCCGCGCTGTTTCATTAAAAAAATCCCTCTCGAAAAAGCTATTGAATTAGATTTTAAGGAAAGAAATACCCTTTTCCAAGATGCGGATATTTACATTGACACGACATCACTTAGTATCAAAGCCTTTCGCTTTAATCTCTATAACCGCTTGTCCAACCATATCGGGGATAACATCACAACGATATCCTTTATCTCTTTCGGATATAAAAATGGAACTCCTTTGGATCTCGATATGATTTTTGATGTTCGTGATATCCCTAACCCATTTTGGGTTGATAGTCTTAAATCTTTAAATGGCCTCGACGAACCTGTCATTGAGTACATGAAATCCTTTCCTATCACCCAGGAGATTATCGATAACATCGTCAAATTCCTTGAATATCATCTTGAATGCGTTCAGAAGACTGGTCGGCCAATTTACAATATTGGCATAGCTTGTAGTGGTGGTCAAAACCGCTCGACTTATGTCGCTGATTATTTAACTAAGCATTTTAAAAAGTTGTACAAAACGGAGGCTTTTCACCGCGATTCTCCCGAATTGAATGAAGAAAATATATGAGAACAACCCAATCCTTTACTCAGCAAGTAAAAGATGAATTATGCCAAAATCAGTATGATTCTAAGGAGCGCTTAAGAGCCCTTCTTTCAGCGTACATTCGCATAAATGGGTCAGTTATTTTTCAACAAAAACAAAGTTTATTGTCTCTAGAAACCGAAAACGCTAAAATTGCTAAATTTATTTATCAATCTATTAATCAGTTATATGAAGCCGATGCCCATCTTTCTTTTTATAAGAATCAACGTAAAAGAACGACCTATGTCATCACTGTCAAAAACAAATCTGAACAGATAGTTGAAGATTTGGAAATCTCTTTCTTTGAAGGAAAGATATCCAAAAATATTGTCGCTAATGATGTGAGCATTGCTGGCTATCTCGCTGGAGCTTTCTTAGCATCGGGCTCTATCAACTCTCCAACGACTTCCAACTATCATTTGGAAATCTCCCTGAATAGCGAGAATTATGCGAAATGGATGTCCCATCTTTTTGCTCGTTATAAAAATAGCAATATTGAACCAAAGGTTATCTTCCGCAGAGATAAATATGTCATCTATTTTAAAAAGAGCGACCAAATTGCAAACTTCCTTATCATTATCGGAGCGGTGGAAGCTTGTATGGAATTTGAAAACATTCGCGTTGACCGCGATTTCGCCAATAACTCGAATCGTTTGACCAACCTAGACACTGCTAATATGAGCAAAATTTATGAGACCGCTCAACGTCAAATCAATGAAATAAAAGTCATTGATTCTCGCTTAGGCTTGTCAAACATCGCAAACGAAAAAATAAGATTGTTGTGCGAAATAAGATTAGAAAATGATGCCGCCTCACTCCAAGAATTATCGAATTTGCTTTCAGAGAGAATGAATAAAACCATTACTAAAAGTAATGTTAATCATTTATTTCGTGCCATTCATCAACTATTTGAGAGGGTGAGCGGATGACATCTTTTGAAATATTAGGCAAGCGAATTCGCCAGCTTCGTTTAAAAAAAGGATGGAATCAAGAAGCTCTCGCTTTTGAAGCTCAAGTTAACAAAAACTATATATCCGATTTAGAAAGAGGAGTGCGAAATCCATCTTTAACAATTCTAAAAAGAATTTCCCATGCTCTTGAAATATCTCTTTCCGAATTATTTATTGGAATTGATTAATTGACTAATTCATTATTTTTTATCAACAAAGGCTCCCTTTTAAGGGGTTTAATCATTTCACTTGAAAATGAAATTATATATAGTTTATACTATATCACGCAAGCAAAGGAGGACATTATTGTATGTCAGTAAAAGTTGCAATTAATGGATTCGGTCGTATCGGCCGTTTAGCGTTCCGTCAAATGTTTGGTGCCAAAGGTTATGAAATTGTTGCGATCAACGATTTAACTTCACCCAAAATGTTGGCGCATTTATTAAAATATGATACAGCCCAAGGCGGATATGCCGGCTATATCGGTGAAAATCTTCACACAGTCGATTTCAAAGAAGCGGTCCTTGCTGAAGATGGCAAAACTGTTGTTGTTCCAGGAAGCATTACCGTCGATGGTAAGGAAATCATCGTCTATGCGATGCCAAACGCCGCTGATTTACCTTGGGGCAAATTAGGTGTTGACGTCGTCTTGGAATGCACTGGTTTCTATACCACTAAAGATAAAGCTCTTGCTCACGTTAAAGCAGGTGCTCGTAAAGTTGTTATCTCTGCCCCAGCTGGCAAGGATCTCCCAACCATCGTCTATGGTGTTAACGAAAAGATCTTAACCAAAGAGGACACTGTTATCTCAGCGGCCTCTTGCACAACCAACTGCTTAGCCCCAATGGCCAAAGCCTTAAATGATTTTGCTCCAGTTCAATCTGGAATCATGACCACCGTCCATGCTTATACCGGTGATCAAATGATCCTTGATGGTCCACATAGAAAAGGCAATTTACGTCGTGCTCGTGCAGGTGCTGCCAATATTGTTCCAAATTCCACTGGTGCCGCTAAAGCAATCGGCTTAGTTATTCCAGAATTAAATGGCAAACTCGTCGGCTCAGCTCAACGCGTTCCTGTGACTACTGGTTCAACAACCATCCTAGTCGCCGTTGTCAAAGGCAAGGATATCACTCCTGCCGCAATCAACGCCGCTATGAAGGCTGTCGCTAACGAATCATTCTGTTACACCGAAGATGAAATCGTTTCTAGCGATGTCATCGGTATGAAATACGGCTCACTCTTTGATGCCACTCAAACATTGGTCACCAAAATCGCTGATGATTTATATCAAGTCCAAGTCGTATCATGGTATGACAACGAATTCTCATACACCACCCAGATGGTCCGCACGATTAAATTCTTCTCAGAAATTCGCTAACTGAAGTCGTGCTCAGGGTTTAGTTACCCGGTGTGACCCAATCTAATTGGCACCTGTGGTTATACATAGGTGCCTCTTTCATAAAAAAGGAGACTTATTATGTTAACAGTCGAAAAAATGCAAGTTAAAGGTCTACGCGTTCTCGTGCGTGTCGATTTTAATGTACCATTAAAAGGAGGGGTAATCCGCGATGACAATCGCATTGTTGCCGCTCTTCCAACCATCAAAGAATTGATGAAAAAAGGTGCCCGAGTTATTTTATTTAGTCATCTTGGTAAGGTAAGACACAAGGAAGCCCCAGAAATTATTGAAGAGGATAAAAAGAAAAACGATTTAGCTCCTATCGCTGTTCGCCTTGGTGAACTGCTCGCTAAATCAGTTAAGTTTGTTCCATTCACTCGTGGGGAAGAATTAACTAGAGCTGTCGCTGAATTAGCCGATGGTGAAGTTCTTCTTATGCAAAATACCCGCTACGAAAAGGGCGAAGAGAAAAATAATCCTGAATTAGCTACAATTTGGGCTGATTTAGCGGATGCTTATGTCATGGATGCTTTCGGTTCTGCTCACCGAGCCCACGCTTCAACTTATGGTGTTCCTGAAATCTTAAAGAGCGAAGGAAAACCAGTTGCGTGTGGATATCTTGTCGAGAAAGAAATTGCCAATCTAACACGTTGTGTCCACGTTTCGGAAAAAGATCGTCCATACATTGCCATTCTTGGTGGTTTAAAAGTATCGGATAAGATTAAGGTTATCGATGCTTGCCTTGATAAATGTGACAAAAGTCTCATCGGCGGAGCTATGGCATTTACTTTTCTTAAAGCTTAAGGAAAGAAAGTCGGACTTTCACCAGTTGAAGATGATCAATTAGAATATGCTCGCACTTGTTTAGCAAAAGCTAAAGGTCGAATTGTTTTACCAGTTGATAGTGTCATTGGTGATGCTTTCTTACCGGAAGAACGTAAAACTGTCCAAGTGGTGAACATTAATGATATTCCCGATGAATTTGAAGGTTTAGATGTCGGTCCTGAGACTGATAAAATGTTCGCCAGCCATATTAGCAAAGACAAGATGGATTTCTGGAATAGACCAATGGGAGATATTGAGCAAAAAGAATTCCAAAAAGGAACCATTGCCATTTGCAAAGCTGTCAAAGCTCTCGATGGAAAAGCTTTTACCGTCTGTGGTGGAGGAGATTCCGCCGCTGCAATAAAGCAATTCGGATATGACAAAGATTTCTCTCACGTGTCAACCGGAGGCGGTGCCTCTTTAGAGATGATTGAAAATGATGGCCATCTCCCTGGCATCGATATCCTCGGCTAAGTGCTATGAGAAGAAAATTATTACTCGGCAATTGGAAGATGAATAAACTTGCTAGCGAAGCAAAAGAATTCGCTATTGCAAGTCGTCCACTCGTCCAAAAAGCCATCTTAAACAACATCGATTTAGGCGTTGGTCCAACTTTCTTATCTTTAGCGAGTGTCAAAGAACACGCTGCTAAAGAGATGATTGTTGCTGCACAAAATGTCCATTTTGCCCCCTCTGGAGCCTTTACTGGAGAAATATCCATTCCCATGCTTTTGGAATATGGTATTTCCTGGGTCATCATCGGTCACTCCGAAAGAAGAACATACGATCATGAGACAAGTGAGAAATGCAATCAGAAGATTGCTGCCTTGCTTGATCATCATATGATTCCTGTCTACTGTGTTGGTGAAACACTGGCGGAATTCGAAAAGGGTCAAACCAAAACAGTGGTCGCTGAAGCTCTTCGTGTTGGCTTAAAAGGATTCACTGCTGAACAAGTGAAAGATATTGTTATTGCTTATGAGCCAATTTGGTCAATCGGAACGGGAAAGAATGCTTCCAGCGAGATCGCTGAAAATGTCTGCCACTTCATTCGTGAAATCTTAGCAGAATTATTTGGCGATGTTTCAAATAAAATTCGTATTCTCTATGGTGGATCAGTTAAACCTGAAAACATCAGAACTTATTTATCTTGCCCAAATATTGATGGAGCTCTTGTGGGAGGCGCGTCCTTAAAAATTGAATCCTATGAGGCCCTTCTGAACAATATCATCTAAGGAGTATTTATGAACGAAGGATTCTATAAAAAACCAGGAAATTTTACTTCCAACTCACAAGTTGATGTTCGATCATCTTCCTTTTTATCCAAAGTTTATGGATATATGGCGATTGGCATTTTTATTTCTGCCATTGTGGCTTTTGCTTCCGCCTTTGGATTTGAAGCTTGGTTTGCTTCTGATCAATCGGAAACGGCATACATGACTTATTTGTATGTTTTGATTGGATCATTTATTGGTTTACTCATCACTAGTATTGTCATCAACGTTGTTTCTCTACGCGGTAAACACAGCATCATTGTCCCTGCGATTATCTATTCCGTTTTGATGGGAGTTGTGTTCTCGGAATTCGTTTTGTTTGTGCCTTTCTATATTGTCGGCACAGCTTTTGCCATTACGGCGATGACTTTCGGAATCATGTATTTCATCGGAAAAGTGGTGAAAAGAAACCTTAATTGGTTAGGAACACTCGGCTATGGATTATTGATGGGTGCTTTCATGCTTTCACTTTTCTTCTTTATTTTATATTTTGTTTCCCCGGGTGCCTTTGATTGGATGTATGTCCTTATTGATGGGGCTATCTTCATCGCCATGCTTTTAATTACTATGTATGATGTTTGGCGCATCCAACAAATCGCCAATCGTGGTGGGGAAAGCAGCAATCTTGCTTTATATTGTGCTTTCTCTTTATATGTTGATTTTATGTATATCCTGATGAGATTAATTTTCATTCTTGTAAGAACATTTGGCTCATCACGTCGATAGATCAATTATTAAAATCAAGTAAAGGTCAGGCAACTGGCCTTTTAAATTCTCATGCGCGCGTGCGCTTATTAACAATTATTTTAATTGTAGCGCGTGTCATACGCGCGTTGGACAACCATTTTTCAGCAATAAAATTATTTTTGAAAAAAAGTAAACAAAGTGGTTGACTAAGTTTTACCGCCGAGTTATTATATCAAAGCGTGAATTGGGGAGACCTAAAAAATATTACTATGTAATAGCATAGTGATGCACGCAAACTGATCTTTGAAAACTAAACAGATGTACAAACACAAAAACGTCAATTTAAATTTTTTAAATTAAAAAAACAAACCAGATAATAAATATTGAACTAGAATACAAACTTTGAGAGTTTGATCCTGGCTCAGGATGAACGCTGGCGGCGTGCCTAATACATGCAA
>CAYFSI010000021.1:0-10456 GCA_964345825.1 uncultured Staphylococcaceae bacterium
CCGCCGCCAAAAATAAAAGGCTTGATATTGTATCAAACCTATTCATTCAATATGGCGGAGTAGAAGAGACTTGAACTCTTGCACCGGTTACCCGATCTACGTCCTTAGCAGGGACGCCCCTTCACCAACTTGGGTACTACTCCATATGCGAACTCAACTATGTTAACATAACTGAATTCGAATTTTAAATACTTTAATATGCTTTTGCAAAAAGCACAACTTTTTTAGCTTTCTTGCCACAGATTGGGCAAGTGTCATCAAATGAAGTTTGATTAAATGGTAGGCAACGAGCGGTCGCTGTGGTCAATTCTTTGACCTTGTTTTCACATTCCTCATCACCGCACCACATCATCTTGGCATAGCCACCTTTTTCTAAAGCAGCCTTTAATTCATCGATACTGTGAACTTCAGTGATGTGATTGAGAAGATAACGATAGGCCTTTTCATACATTTCTTTTTGAATCTTGTCCATTAAGGATTTTGCTGTTTCAATCATCTCATCCATCTTGACTTCGACTTTAACACCATCATTACGTTTAGCTAAGACAACCACGCCTTTTTCGATGTCTCTTGGACCGACCTCGACACGAAGAGGAATGCCCTTCATTTCATATTCGGAAAATTTCCAACCAGGGGTATGATCAGATTCGTCGAGTTTGGCACGGAATCCGGCATCAACTAATTTTTGATATATTTCTCGAGCAACAGGAATAACTCCTGGCTTTTGTTGAGCGATAGGAACAATAACCACTTGAATAGGGGCAACAAGAGGAGGCAACACTAGGCCATTATCATCTCCATGGGCCATGATAACTGCCCCTAATAAACGAGTCGAAACACCCCATGAAGTTTGATGAGGATGACCAACCTGACCATCGCGTCCTTGAAATGTAACATTGAATACACGAGCGAAGTCTTGACCAAAGTAATGGGTTGTACCGCTTTGTAAGGCTTTACCATCAGGCATGAGGGCTTCGATGGAATAAGTCTCCAAGGCACCAGCAAACTTCTCTTTGTCGGTCTTTCTTCCTTTCACAAAAGGAACCGCGAGGATATCCCGCCCAAGGTCATCATAAACCTCGAGCATTTTTAATGTTTCAGTGCGAGCCTCTTGCTCAGTTTCATGCATGGTGTGACCTTCTTGCCAAAGGAATTCCGAACCTCTTAAGAAGGGGCGAGTCGTCTTTTCCCAACGAACGACAGAGCACCACTGGTTATAAAGCTTTGGCAAATCACGGTAGGAAGAAATGATCTTCGCATAGTGTTCACAAAATAATGTTTCACTAGTTGGGCGAATGATTAAACGATCGTCGATGGGTTGACCACCACCGAGAGTGGCAATTAAGCACTCAGGAGCGAAACCCTTAACGTGATCTTTTTCTTTTTGCAATAATGATTCAGGAATAACGAGAGGCATATAAACATTTTCATGCCCGGTTTCTTTAAAACGCTTATTCAAATAAGCTTGGATTTGTTCCCAAATCGCATAACCATATGGTCGATAAATAATAAAACCTTTGACTGAACTATAATCCATCAATTCCGCTTTGCGACACACATCAGTGTACCACTGGGCGAAATCATCTTCTTGTCTGGTAATTGATTCATTTTTAATTTGCTGATTAGCCATAATATATACTCCTTAACGGAAATTATCGTCCATAGCGATAAGTTTTTCCATCTTCTTTTTCTCTACCGGCAGTAGCATATCATTACTCGGCGAAATCGTCTCACTAGAAACGACTGTGACACCGGATTTTATAATAAGCTCAATGGCTTGCCAACCTTCAAGGTCAGTGGCAATAATGGGCCTGTTATATTTTAATAGTTGTTCGATTAAAGTGTGAATAGATAATCGTATACGATTGTTTTTTCTGATTTCACCAATCATCGCTGCCCCAGCGACAAAATAGTCGAAATTGTAATAGACAGAAGGGTCAAGTAATAGATTCTTGTCCTTCATCGAAAGGGCCAACTCATACTTTTGATTGTGAAGTTTTTGCATCGAACTATTGAGAAGCTCAAGTTGGGAAGAGTTCTCATTGATTTCTTGTTCATCAAAAACGAGAACTAGGTGTATTTTTTCAGCGGATGGAATTTGAGGTAAGATTTCCACCATGTGATCGATATCGACCATGCTGACATGGAAGAACAGACGCCAAAAATCAGATTGCTTTTCATTTTCGAACTTGGGAATGACATATTTTGCAACCATTGCAAATAATTTACGATTTTTTCCAACTTTGGCGGCATATTTACTCATCTCAGCAAAAGTAGTAAATGGTGAGTCATAAGCTTTGACATATTGGAAATATCCAAGCGTGCGATTTTTGGTCACATCGACGATGGGTCGGAAGAGATAGCGAATTCTGTTGCCGCGCAAAAGCTTGTCAACTTGTTCGCTATATTTGTTTAATTCCAGCATCTGACCAACGGTCTTTTGATAAATAAGAATAGTTTGATTATTCTGCTGAGCGGAAATGCAGGCTTCTTGAGCCTTATTGACAATCGTTTCAAAGTCTTGATAGAACTGGGCATTTTCGACAATTCCAATGGAGAAGTTGACCGAGCCACTATATCCGTTGACTCCAATGCACTTCTTCAAAGAGTGTTCAATTGATGTGGCAAGATGCATCGCATCCTCACGATTGCTAATTCGTAAATCAAACAAGAGTAATTCATTATCGACAGTATCAACTATTTGACGAGGAGATTTAATATCGTTGGCATAGGGATAGACTTCATTTTTTAAAGTCATAACCATATATCTTTCAATTTTATCATTAGACAAGATTTTCTTTTGCACATAGAAGAAACGAATTGCATAAGTATAACCACGAATTGATTTTTCTCGAGAGATCATCTGGCTAATAACGCTTCTTTTTACAACACCTGTGTTTACTCCACGTCTCTTCTTGATGGTTGAGTTAATAGGGGTTATATATTTTAAAAGGATGCTCTCAAGATGGATGAGCCCGATATTTGGATCATATTTTAGTAGTTTTAATAAGGAAAAATAAGAAGATTTTCCTCTATTAACTAAAACATCAGCTTCGAGATATTGGGTGGCTGATTTAACATCCAAACAAATGGTGAAAATCCAGTTTTTCAGTTTTTCGACATCGTTTTGATGAAACTTTTGATAAAATCCAGCTAAATCCATTACTTTTTTATTGCGAATATCGCTGCGATTGAAATAAGTGACAATATTCTTTTTCACATCGATGATGAAAATACGAGTCGTATTGCTCTCGTCGAGAATTCTTTGACGGTATTTTTTATTGATTGAATTGAAAATGATTAGAGAAACAGTAAAAAATGTCGCTAAAAGCGCAATCCCTGTGATGATAAAAATGAAGATAATTCGTGTTTGGTTATCCATTGGTCACATTATACTTTATCTATCAAATTTTTACGATATTTTGTAAAAAAATCAAATAAGTATTTGAATGAAAACCATCATCGTTTCTTTTTTTACATCTTATGTTATAATAATCGGCAGCCGGAGAAGTACCCAAGTGGTTGAAGGGGGCAGTTTCGAAAACTGCTAGGGGGCGCAAGTCTCGCATGGGTTCAAATCCCTTCTTCTCCGCCATATTAGCACAACAGTGTTGATACAGTGATATCAACTTTAAAATTTTGAAAATAGGGAGAATTGAACTAATCAATACTTTGTAGACATAAAAAATTATTTAAACCCTAATTCAGTTCTATACTGTATTGGGGTTTTATATTTTAATGAGTATGCTAATCTTTCATGATTGAAATAGTCAACATACTTTTTAATAATCTCCGATGGATTATCACTGTGATAAAAATCATAGTCATATTTAAGTTCATCTTTGATCCAACCATTAAGTGATTCAATAATTGGATTATCTGTAGAGGTTGCTATTCTCGACTTCTATCCTGTGAAAGAAGAGGATAGCACTATCTCAGCCCCTATTTTATATCGCAATATCCAACGCACTTGGGCAGAGCGTCAGATAATCAATAACGTCAATGTTCCAAACAGTTTCATTCAAGCTGCCGCTGGAGCTTTATCTTCCAAATATTTTTCCAATCAAGCCAAAGCACAATATATTGAAAACTCGGATGAGAACGTTAGTATTGTCGTCTTTGGTCACACTCATAATACAATTCTCGATTCCTTTGGAGATGGCAAATACTACGTCAATGCAGGAACCTGGATTGATGAGAATGGTAAGACTCCTGAAAAGATGAGAACTTTCACTGTTATTGAAACAGGGGAAACAAATACTGTGGGCCTTTACAAGTATGATGACGATGGTTCACTTGAAGATTACAGTTCAAACACCACTATCACTGCCTAATTATTTAGAAATTATTCTATAAAGAAAAACATGGTTAGATTATGAAAGTAGTCTAACCTTTTTGTTCACAAAATATATTCTTTTCATTTTGAATGTGATAATTTGTATGTACAAAGCCTTGAAGGAAATAAGTACATTAGAAAGAAAGCGAAAAGAGATAGTCCGGTTGGTGAAAGGATGAAGCTAAATCTAGTAGAATACATTCCCGAGCTGCTACCTGAAATTAGTAGGGATAGACGGGTTCGCCCGAAATAGCGAACGTTGTGCAATAGCACACACTAAGGAACGATTTGTGAAAATCGTTTAAACTGAGGTGGTACCACGATTAAGTCGTCCTCTGCACTTGAGGATTTTTTTATCCAAAGGAGATACTTATGAAAATTTATGAAGAACTAGTCAAACGTGGATTGGTGGCTCAAGTTTCTGATGAAGCGGAAATCCGCGAACTAATCAATGCTGGTAAAGCCATTTTTTATATTGGCTTTGATCCAACTGCCGATTCTCTTCATGTTGGTCATTTTATGACATTATGTTTAATGAAACGTCTACAAATGGCGGGCAATAAACCTATCGTTTTGCTCGGTGGAGGAACCGCAATGATTGGCGATCCTTCCGGAAAAAACGATATGCGTTCAATGATGAGCCTCGAAACCATCAATCAAAACATTGATTGTTTCAAAAAACAAATGGCCAAGTTTATCGATTTTAGTGAAGGAAAAGCTATAGCTGTGAATAATGCCGATTGGTTGCTTAAGCTCAATTATGTCGAGTTGTTAAGAGATGTAGGAGCTTCTTTCTCAGTTAACAAAATGTTAGCCGCTGAATGCTACAAGCAAAGAATGGAAAAGGGATTAACATTCCTTGAGTTCAACTACATGATTATGCAATCCTATGATTTTTATCATCTAAATAAAAACTATGGATGCCAAGTCCAATTTGGTGGTGATGATCAATGGAGTAATATGCTTGGAGGAACTGAACTAATTAGAAAGAAAACTGGTAAAGATGCCTTTGTTCTCACTATTCCGCTTTTAACTAATAGTGATGGAGTAAAAATGGGAAAGACAGTCGGAGGAGCAGTTTGGCTCGATCCGCAAAAAACATCGCCTTTTGATTTTTACCAATACTGGCGAAATGTTGAAGATTCAGTAGTTATTAAATCAATGAAAATGCTGACATTCTTACCTTTAGAGAAAATAGCGGAAATTGAAACTTGGGAAGCTTCAAGAATAAATGAGTCAAAAGAAGTGCTAGCTTATGAATTAACAAAACTTGTTCATGGAAAACTTGAGGCCGATAAAGCTCAGGAAAGCGCAAGAGCATTATTTAGCGGTGAAGGTGATGACACCAATATGCCAACCACTGAATTAGATGATTCTACTTCTGAAGAAAAATCACTACTGGAAATCATGATTGCCGCCGGTCTTGCCTCCTCGAAGGGCGAAGGCCGAAGGCTAATTGAACAAGGCGGTATAAGCATAGATGGAGAGAAAATCTCAGATGTCAATTTAATGATTAAAAAAGAAGATCTACTAAAGGGCATCAAAATCAAAAAGGGAAAGAAAATATTCCATCGAGTAATCCTTAAATAAAAGGTTAATAAAAAGCACCGACAATTTTAGAAGGTGCTTTTTTAATTGACTGGTCGAATAAAGAAGTTTCCGTAAACCTGAACAAGTGAGGTCACAGTAACGAAGACGTGGGGATCAGCTCGCCTTGCAAGAGCGACCACTTTTTGCGTTTCAAAAGAAGACACCACCATGTGGATAACAATTTTTTGCTCGTTAGAATAAACACCCTCGGCTTTGGACATTGTCGCTCCATGTGGGAAATTCGCAATCAAAACCTCGCCCAATGATGCGTTTGTGGTAATAAATTCAATTTGAATCTTCTTGTTTCTTAAATGAATTAAATCGACAATTAAACTAGTAATGAACATGTAGACAGCAGAGACCAATAAAGAATTAATTGCAATTCCAAAATTGTTTTGGAAGGTGCCGGCGATTGAACTATGAATCACCAGAATTACCGAGTACATTAAAACGATAAAACTATTGAATAAGACGGAATATTTACCAACAGATGTCGATTTTCTCATTGAAATGTAGTAGGTTACAATATCAATACCACCACATGAGAGGTCGCCTTTGAAGGCAATCGCGCTTGAGAAGCCTGTACATATGCCAGCGAAAAGTGCTCGAACAATAACTATGCTCTGATATGGAAATTGAGGGTCTCCCGTTTTGAAAGCCAACATTGGAGACTGAACAACCGAATTAATAAGACCAGATCCATATTCTGTTAGAACCCAAAGGAATAGTGATGAGAGAACGACATTAATTGCTGTTTGAATGGCAAATCTTTTTCCAATTTTGAAAAAAGCAAAAATTAGCAAAGGAATATTAAAGCAAGTGTAGCCAATCGCTTGTACTTGGGAAGGAGTAATAGTTACATTAGGAATACTGAATTGAATAATGAGAGCAATATTCTGTGTTAATCCTGAAACGCCGCCAGTAACAATATTGAATGTTTCTGCATCAACAACACTGGATATAAAACAGGCGAAACCAAAAGCATATAACAAAGCTGAAATTAGCCCGCAAAAAAAACCATTTGCTTCATGCAAAACACGTTTCAAATAGATGTGATCATAGAGAAAGTTGTTATATTTCTTTTTTAAGCGTTTAAGTTTTTTCATAATTAACTCGCTTGTATTTTAAATATTTGGCTAACATAAAACAATATGTTTGTGTCAATCCTTAATTTTGTTATACTTTTACTTGCATCATCTAAATAAGAGGGCATCGTCAAAAGTGCATTTCATGTAAAAAAAATATGTTGTTGCACTAAAAAATGCGAAATGATAAGATATTTTCGCTATATGAATATATAGGAGGCAATATTATGAAGGTTTTGAAAGCTATCGGTAGATTCTTTGCGAAAATCGGCCGTTGGATTGCAGATACAGCGTGGGTTCAACCACTATTAATCGTCGGAGGAATCTTCGCATTGATTTTCTCAATTCCTTACATTGTTGATGGAGTGCAAAGCATGTTCAAAAACGATGAATCTGCTGCTGAAGCATATTATGGAAAATATAAGGTTTCTTGGAGCGGTGTTGAATCTTCCAGCGAAAATAGTGGTGTCGATAAACTTTTCAAATACATTATGAATCCCGATGATGCAGCAAATGCTGATTATCGAAAAAAATACGGAGATAAATTCTTTGTTGCTTTCGTCAGCGAAGGTTGCCCAGATTGCGAACAAAACTACTATGGTTTAAAAACCGCTCAATCTAACTGGGGTAAAGGTGGAAGCGAATTTGATTTCGCAACCTTAGACAAAGAGAAAGAGCCTTTTAAGATTGCAAGTGTCTATGTTGATACCAAAGACAGTAATGATAAACTTTATTTCTCCCAATATGTAAGTGGTAACGATTCAGGAACAAGATACAATGACTTCTTTGAAGTGGCTACTCACCTAGATGCTCCTTATCTCGATAACCTTGGGAACATTGACAAAGAAACATATTATTCACCAATCTATTCTGAAAACAATGACTTCACTACCCCAACATTAATGTTGATTGACTTAAGTGAAGATCAACCTTCCTACACAACTGAATTTGGAGTTAGCGAAATTGTCTTCAAATATAGTGGACGTGACGGCACTACTTCCAATTACGACTTGGCTAGAACAATTTGGGATTGCTGGAATCACATCGGTAAGTTCTCCGCTGATTACAAAGCCTAAACAAAAATAACCGTCTTTTGACGGTTTTTTATTACTATGAAGTACTTTAAATATCCCATCTCTGATAACGTAATCGCGTTAACCACCACGCGTGAAATAGGCAACATGGCTTTTCATTTGCATGATAATTACGATGCAGTATTTCAAAGAAGAAAAAATGTGGCGGAAGATTTAAAAATCGAGTTACAGAATTTGATATTTACTCATCAAACGCATAGTGATGTTATTAAAGAAGCGACAAGACGAGATATTGGCAAAGGTTCCTTTGCTTTTGAAGAAGGTGTCGAAGGAGATGCCTTATATACAAAGGAAAGAGGATTGGCTCTCGGCATCTTTCACGCAGATTGTGTACCAATCTTTTTCTATGATCCCACTATTCCTCTCATCGGAATCATTCACGCTGGGTTTCCTGGAACGTTAAAGCACATCACTTATAAGGCAATAAAACATGTAATCAATCAGGAAAATTTGAATCCAGATAGCATTAAAATTTTTATTGGACCATCCCGTCGAAAATCATCTTATCAATTAAGTCAGGCCCAAAAAGAACAAGTGATATGTGCAGGTTGTCCTTTATCTGATGACTATTTTGATATGGTTGAATCAAATATTTGTGATTTATTGTGTGCAAACATTCCTTTGAATCATATCCATGATATAAACATCAATACAGCAATAGATGATAATTGCTTTTCCGACTATTTAAAAACGCCAGCAGGTCGCATGGCGTCTATCATTATTCTTAAATGATAATTATTTTATTTTTTTAGCAACGCTAGGAGGAACCAGTTCACTGACATTAACTCCGGCTTTCGCTAATTCCATGACCGTCGAAGAATTGATGAAAGAGTTTTTTGCTCTACTCATTAAAAAGACAGAATCGATGGAAGAATCAGCAAATTCGTTAGCGCTAGCAAGCTCAAACTCGTATTCAAAGTCAGTGACTGCGCGGAGACCACGAATTAAATGGCTGGCATGATGTTCTTTGGCGTATTTAACAGTCAATCCGCTCGATTGATCAACCATCACTCCCTTCATTCCAGCGGTGGCTTCTTTAATCATAAGAAGACGTTCTTCAGCAGTAAAACGAGACTTCTTATTGGGATTACTGGCTACTAAAACAATTACTTCGTCAAATATCTTTAAGGCTCTTTCTAATACATCTAGATGACCATAGGTGATGGGATCAAAACTCCCGGGGTAGATTGCTATTTTCATACTTGCCTCCAAATAATATCAACATTGATATCACCATATTTATAATGACGAGTCTTTTTCCAAATTGTTGAATCAAAAACTAGGTTGCTTTGTGATTCTATGACTATCATACCATTTTTTGATAAAAGCTTATTATCAAGTATTAAAGATATAAACTCGTAGTAATTATTAAAGTGATAGGGTGGATCAAGAAAAATAAGATCAAAAGTCTCACCTTCTTTAATAAAAATAGAAAGGGCTTTCTTGTCTTCAAAAGGAAGCACTATGGCTTGGTTTTGGGTAATTCCTAAAGAAGAGATATTCTTTTTAATGGTATCGATGGCAATTTGATTGCAATCAACAAAAATAGAATGAATCGCTCCGCGGGAAAGGGCTTCGATGCCCATCGCTCCGCTACCAGCATATAAATCCAAAACTCTTAAACCGCTTATATCACCTAAAGAAGAAAAGATGGCTTCTCTAATGCGGTCCTTAGTGGGTCGAATATTCTTTTCATCGTTTGGCCACATCAAAAGGCGGCGGCGGTATTTTCCCGCGACGATACGCATTTAATCTTCCTCCTGTGGACACATATCAGTATCCATGAGAGCAAAGATATTTTTATTAATATCTTGATAAATGGTACGAACCTTTTGAAAAGCTTCCAGATACTCTCTAACTAATGGGTGCATATAAAGCAAGGATTTAGCTTTAATTAGTTCATCACGGGCATTCTTAACTTCATCAACTTCTTCATTCGAATAAATAGTGAACATATCTCCGTAACGGCTAGAAGCGATATCTTTTTGATAAGCTAAAGCCATAACAGAATCATCGTTATTCATCTTTTTTTCGAGCTCGTTAAGGTGAATAATTCTCGAGTCATTTGCTAAAGCTTCTTTTAAGTTATAGACATCTAAATAAATTTCTTTTTTCATTATATGAAATATTATAAGCAGTTTTTATAACTGAGCGTTAGCACTTAACTTTATCATTTTTTTTAATTGTGTTAGGATACTTAATATGAAATTAAAAATTTACAAGGATATCAATCCCATCATGCGTCAAAAAAGTTCCGAGGTAACACTTCCTTTGTCTCAAAAGGATCATGAGCTTTTAGATGCGATGATCGAACATTTAAAATTGAGTCAAAATGAAGAATATCGTAAGAC
>CAYFSI010000021.1:10466-19599 GCA_964345825.1 uncultured Staphylococcaceae bacterium
ATATTCGTGAAGGAGTCGGTTTAGCAGCGGTTCAAGTTGGTTATTTGAAGCGTATGTTTGTTATTTATTATCAAAAGGATGACGGCCAAATCATTCAATATCAGCTAGTAAATCCAAAAATCGTTGAAACATCAGTAAAAAAATGTGCCTTAAAAAATGGCGAAGGGTGCCTTTCTGTTGATAAAGAATATAGTGGCTATGCCCACCGATATTATAAGATACGTATGCGCGCGTTTGACGCTCTTCAAAACAAAGACATTGAAATAGTTGCTTCCGAATTTGACGCTGTTGTTTTACAGCATGAGTACGATCACCTTGATGGCATTTTCTTTTATGATCGAATTGATAAAGTTAAACCTCTTGAGCAACTATCAAACGAAGAATTGATTTAATTTATTAAAAATAAACTATTGTGCTATAATGAACACGCCAAAACACATACTTATAATGTAATTGGAGGACAAATATGGTAAAGAACATTTCCTTACCGGTTTCTATCTATGCCTTGGGAGGTTTGGGAGAAGTCGGAAAAAATATGTATTGTATTGAGAACGAAGAAACCATCATCATCATCGATGCTGGAGTGAGATTTCCGGGAGTTGAATTCCCTGGAATTGATTACATTGTTCCTGATTATACTCATTTAAAAAACAATCGAAATAAAGTAAAAGCTTTATTGATTACTCATGGTCACGAAGACCATATTGGAGGAATTCCTTTCTTATTGCAAAATGTAAATATTCCAGTAATTTACGCTCCAAGACTTGCCTGTGCCTTAATTAAGGCACGACTCGATGAACATAAGATGGCGTCCCGCGCAAAATTGGTCGAGTATGATAGCGAAACAGTTCTTAAAATTGATCGCTTCACTGCTAGTTTCTTTCGCGTCACCCACTCAATTCCTGATTCATATGGAATCTGCATCGATACTCCAGAAGGAAGAATTGTCACTACTGGCGATTTCAAGATTGATTTAACTCCTGTCGGACCAGATATGGAATTGAGCAAATTAGCAAAATTAGGAGATGAAGGAGTAACTTTATTATTAAGTGATTCCACCAACGCTGAAAGCGAAGGATATACTCCTAGTGAAAGAAATGTCTATGATTCAATCAACGATATCGTTGAAAGTGCGACTGGACGTTTAATTGTTTCGACCTTCTCGAGCAACATTTCTCGTATTCAACAGATTTGTGAATCTGGTGTTAAACATGGTCGAAAGATCGTCATCGTTGGTCGCTCGATGGAAAAAGCGGTTGAAATCAGTCGTAGCTTTGGCTACATCAAAATTCCTGATGATTCAATTATTGAAACTCAAGATATTCGCCGTTATAAACCAAGCGAAATTCTCATTCTTTGTACTGGATCTCAAGGCGAATCAATGGCGGCTTTATCACGCATCGCTAATGGCGAACATAAAGATGTAAGAATCATGCCAGGAGATACTGTTGTTTTTTCAAGTAGCGCTATTCCTGGAAATGGAATTATGATCGGTAATGTTGTTAACCTATTAACAAGATGTGGAGCTGAAGTTATTACTAACTCAATTCTCAGCGATATTCACTCTTCCGGTCACCCGGCAAGACAAGAATTAAGATTACTTTTAAAGATTATTAAACCTAAGTATTTCATGCCAATGCATGGTGAATACCGTATGTTGAGATTACATGCTGAACTGGCCTCAACAGTCGGTGTTCCTCTTGATAAATGTTTTATTTTAGATAATGGAGACACAATCACCATGGCATATGGAAAAGTTACGCCTGGTTATCAGGTAGAACACGGAAATACCTACATCGATGGTAAAGATATCACCGGTTTAGCTGATGCGGTTATCGCTGATCGTCGTATTTTAACTGAAGATGGAATGCTCACTATTGCAATTTCTGTTGATAGTAGAACTAATGGTCTTATTGTTCCCCCCACCTTTTTTACAAAAGGCATCATTAACCAAGACAATGCTAAAGTCATGGAAGAATGTCGTGGTTTAGTGGAGACCGCTATTCGTGACAAATTACGGAGTAAAACTAGTTTCAGTGAACTGAAAGCCGTAATCAAAAAAATTGCTGGGGACTACCTATATACTAAGACAGCCAGAAGGCCAATGATAATCCCAGTCATAATGTCAAAGAACTAATATGTTTATCTTAGCAAGTCAATCTCCTCGCAGGCATGAATTAATGAAGAGAATTGTTTCTCGTTTTATTGTTGAAGTAAGTTCAATTGATGAAAGTGAATCACTATATCTTCCTCCTACCTTGGCGGTTAAAGATATCGCTTTTCGAAAGGGCGAAATCATCGCCAAAAATCATCCAAACGATATTGTTATCTCCGCTGATACAATTGTGGTTTTAGACAATCAAATTATTGGGAAACCGAAAGATGAAGAAGATGCCTATCGCATTTTGAAAATGTTGTCTAACAAAATGCACACAGTCATCACGGCCTTTTGCATTTTTTATCAAGGGAAGGCGATGGAAAGAAGTGTTCATTCTCAAGTGATTATGAATCAACTCAGCGATGATCTTATTAACAAATATATTGAGAGCAAAATCCCTTTAGACAAGGCCGGTGCTTATGGGGTTCAGGAAAACAAAAAATTCCCTATTGTAAAGACTGTAATTGGGAGCTTCGATAATGTTGTTGGATTCCCTGTTGAAGAAATAAAAAGCGACTTGCAAAGAAGTCACTTGTTGTAAAAACTAGAAAAATAATCGAGATTTAGATATATTTCTCGATTTTTTCTTTAATTGCATCCGCTCCGTTGTCAATAACCAAAATTACTTTTTGAGACATAAAAATAATGGATGAGACTCCTATTATTTTCAGTTTATCCTTATCAACTAAAGAGGCATCTTTAACTTCAAGTGTAAGTCTTGAACGCGACGATGAAACACTAATAATGTTGTTGCTTCCTCCAAGAGATTTAATCCAATCGACCATATCATTTTCCGAGGAGGTCTTTTTCTTTTTTTGTTTAATTCTAGGAAGAACTAATAAAAAGAATAAGGTCACTAAAATTATAAGGATAATTGCCATGCAAATCCATATAGCATATGTGCGAAGAAAATTACTAAAATCAACTTGTAAATCTGAATAGACCATCTTATTTGATAAAGCTCCTTCTTAACGATTTGATGTATTGATATTCCGGTGAATGTAGCAAGCAAACCGCCTTATTTGAACGATACACTTTTAAGCGAAGAATGTTGTTTTGATTAATCACCACATTATCATAACCAATCAAAGCTTCTTTAAAGTTCCCCGTAAAAGTAATTTTTGAATCACCAGATATCACTAATGAAGCGCCTAAAGAACGATTGATGTTGTTTTGAATCGTCGCAATTTCAGTGAGTTCAAGAAGATCAAGTGAGTGATCAATTAAAGATCCTCCCAGCGATTTGTTATAAGCTGAGCTACCAAGTGAAGAAGAAACGACTAGACCATTTCCTCGATATGTCTCTAATGTTTCACTGTTAATTACGACATCGCAAATTAAAGTATGGAAAGGGTTTTCCAGTCTGATTTCATTAACAGCGTGAATTGTCTCAACGCCACTTTCGGTAAATATCTGGCCTTCTAAAAGATGATGGGAACTTTCTTTGAGTTTATTTCCCTTTAAAAGTGCGAAAAGTTGTTTAACATCATCAGGATGAAAATCGTAGAAAAATCCGAGATTTCCTGCGCCCACTCCTAAAAATTTAACAGCTTTTATAATTGGCAAATAGTGATGAACAGCCCTTAAGAAAGTGCCGTCTCCCCCAACAAATATTACGACATCAGGATTGATATTATCGATAGTAAAACCATTGGAAATAGCTTCGTCAATTATTTCTTTATCGATGTCGCCAATTGGCTTATGTTCATTAACAAATACTGCTACTTTCATGGTTGTCTCCTAAACTATGTTATCATTATATCGCACCTTCTTCTAAGGAGTTAACAAATGTCTCGAAAAATTGAATACGAAAAAAGAGTTTTAATAGATGAAGTCCAATACCAAAAAATACTTCATTTTTTTCAAAAGAAATATTCAGACCATAAAATTATTGAACAAACGAACTACTATTTTGATACAAATTTATTTGATTTGAAGGCCAAGGGATCTGTTTTACGACTTCGTAAATTGTTAGAAGAGAGCCCTGAATTGACTCTTAAAATTAAAGGACGAAAAGGTGATCTTGAAATCAATCAAAATTTAACCTCAAAAGATGAAAATATTTTATTGATGAGAAATATTATTCCAGAAGGAGAAATAAAAGAATATTTATTAAATGAGGGTTTTTTGTTGCCATCGTTTCACATGTTAGGATCGTTGAAAACAAATCGGATGGAAATAAAAATTAATGATTATCTTGTTGTAATTGATAAAAATGAGTATTTGGATATTTGTGATTATAACTTAGAGATTGAGGCCACTTCGATAAATAGAGCTGAAACCATTCTTCTAGAATTATGTGACTTTTTTGGACTTGAATATAAAAAAGACTACTCCAGTAAGAGCAGTCGCTTATTCAAATTATTAAAATTAAAATAAATTATTTAAGGCAGGCAATATTATTTTTGACATGCTCGCATTTTTCGTAGTTGGGACATTCGCCTGAACGGCATGCCCATTCCGCAATTCTTCTTGCGTGAGGAATGAAAACACGGATTTCATCTGGATTGTATCCAACTTGAATGCGACGATCATCCACCATGATGGGTCTTTTTAAAACTGAAGGATTCTCACGTATGAAAGAAATAAGTTCCTTAACAGACATTGATTCAACATCGACATTAGACTCTTTAATGATTTTAGACCTTTCAGAAATGATGTCTTCAGTACCGTTTTCTGATTTAACTAGTATGTCAGTCAATTCCTTCTCGTTTAAAGTTGCAGCAAAAATATTTTTCTCAACGTAAGGTATTTTCTGGTCATCGAACCATTTTTTTACTTTGCGACAGCTACTGCAAGATGGAGAAGTATAAATTTTTATCATAATTTCGCCTATTTGTAGTATACAACAAACACACTTTTTTCTCGTATACTTTTTTAAAAATGATTAAAGAAACATCTTTGTCCCAATCAAAGATTGAAAACTAAGCGATCATTAACTAAACTAATAGCAAGTAAAAAGGGGCGCAAATATGGCAGAAAGAATATTAACTGGAATTAAACCAACAGGCCAATTGACATTAGGCAATTATATTGGCGTTTTAAAAAATTTGCCAAAAATGATGGACCGTGGCGAATGTTTCATCTTTATTGCAGATTTGCATGCCTTGACATTGCCAATTGAACCAAAAATTTTGGAGCAAAACAGCATCGATATTGCTTCCTTTTATCTTGCAGCTGGGCTTGATCCTGAAAGAGTGGCTTTATTTTTACAAAGTGATGTTTCAGCTCATGCCGAAATGAACGCCATAATGCAAAATTATTTATATATGGGTGAACTTTCTAGAATGACTCAATTCAAAGAGAAGTCCGCCAAGATGAAACAATCTGGAATTGGACTAGGCTTATTCGCTTATCCTGTCTTAATGGCTTGCGACATTATTCTTTATGACGCAAACACCATCCCTGTGGGAGAAGACCAGGTTCAACATGTCGAACTTACTCGAGACTTAGTTAATCGTTTCAACCAACGTTATGGTGATATTTTACAAATGCCCAAAGCGGTGACTCCAAAAGTCGGCGCTCGTATTATGTCTTTGTCTGACCCGATGAAGAAGATGAGCAAATCAGATCCCAAGGGTGATATATATTTAAAAGATGATATTGAAGTAATTCGCAAAAAGATTATGTCCGCTGTTACTGATTCTGGCAGTGAGGTCAAATATGATGTCGAAAATAAACCTGGAATATCTAACCTATTAACTATATATGCATCGCTAAGAGATATTTCTATTCAAGAAGCAGAAAAACATTTCAAAGATTACCGTTATGGTGACTTTAAAAAAGAAGTTGCTCAAACAGTAGTTGATGAGTTGGAGCCTTTCAAAAAACGATATGAGAAAATTATTGAATCACAAGGCTATGTTAAAGCGTTGAGCGATGGTGCCGCAAAAGCTTCTATAGTCGCCAACAAAACCTTAAATCGCGTTAAGGATGCTGTTGGACTTCTGCGAATAAAATAGTTTAAAATATCTGCAATTTAAAATAATTTTATTAAAAAGGTCTGGAATTTGCCCAGACCTTTTTACTTAATTAATTGTTATAATCCAAGCAATTCTTTGAAGTGTTTGTAAAGGATGTCGGGTTTTTCTTCTGCCGTTTTTTGATCCTTCCCAACAATTCCAAAATAGAACTTAACTTTTGGCTCAGTTCCGCTTGGGCGAACACAGATTGTATTTCCATCAGCGAAGAACAATTTAACCAAATCACTTTTAGGCAACGAAATTGGAATTTCTTTTTTACCTACTATCGCTATCTGCTTTTGATAGTCTTCAATCTTCACAACTGGTACACCGTCAAGTTCAGAAGGTGGATTGTCGTGCAATTGACTCATAAGTTTATTCATTGATGCAAAGCCGGTCGATCCAGTAAATTCAATTGAGAAAATCTTATCGACATGCCATCCAAATCTTTCGTTTAATTCTTTCCACACAACATCAAGTGCTTTGCCTTGAAGATGATAGAAAAGTGCCATTTCACAATAAAGTAAAATTGCCTGGCATCCATCTTTGTCTCTAGCAAACGGGGCGATTAAACAACCATAGGATTCTTCATATCCAAATTCGAAATGAGGCCCGCCGTTCTTTTCATAATAGTCAATTCGATTGCCAATAAATTTGAAACCAGTCAAAAATTCTTCTACTTTGACTCCATAAGACTCCGCTACTTCTTTTCCTAAAGAAGAGGTGACAACAGTGGTATACATTACTCCGTTACCAGAGAGAAGATTTTTCTTTTTTCTTTGAGAAAACAAATAGTCAATAAGCATTGCGGCTGATTGGTTACCGGTAAAGGTTTGATAAGTTCCATCACTGGCTAAATAGGCAAGTCCGACTCGATCACCATCAGGATCAGTCATAACGGCAAGCTGAGCTCCGATTTCTTTTGCTAACTTAATTGGTTCGATGTAAGATCGTGGATCTTCAGGATTGGGTGAAAGTGTTCCAGAAAAATCTGGGTCTGGTTCAACTTGACTTAAAACAGGGACAACATTATACCCTAAATCTTTAAATATGCGCATCACATTAACATAGGAAGTTCCATGATTAGGAGTAAAAACGACTTTGAATCCTTTCTTCGGCAAATCTGGATTAATCGATATTTTCTTAACTAAGTCAACATATATATCATCGATGGAATTATCGAGAACTTGATTGACTCCTCGCGGGGTGACAGGAGTATAATCCACAAATAACTCACTCGGCAATGAATTGATTAAGTCAACTAATCGAGCAATCTTTTCAGGAACTAATTGGCATCCTGTTTCATCGTAAACTTTATATCCGTTGTAATTTTTTGGATTGTGGCTTGCAGTAATCATAATTCCAGCGCAAGTATTGAGATGTCGAACGGCAAAAGAAAGCTCTGGGGTGGGCCTTAAACTATCAAATATATAGGTATTGATTCCAAAATCATTGAGAACTTGAGCGGATAACAAAGTAAAAGCTCTTGATTGATGACGGTTATCGTGGGAAATAACAACTCCTTGAGTCTTTGCTTTGGGGAATTTTTCTAATAAATATAAGGCGAATCCAATGGTGGCTCGGCGAATTGTAAAAACATTTAATCGATTGGTCCCTGGGCCTAAGATGCCTCTCATTCCCGCTGTTCCAAATTCAACATTTTTAAAGAAAGCATCATCTATTTCTTCTTTGTTCATCTTTCTTAAGACAGCTTTCATATCCTCGCTGACAATTGGACTATTGAGCCAAAGTTGGTAATTTTCATTAATGCTCATTTGTATGATTCTCCTTTAAATTAATTATAATGTTTTCAAACTCTTCTGGCATAGGGGCAAAGAACTTCCGATTTGATAAATACTCAAGCGGAGGAAGAAGATGCCCAAAATGCATCTCACTAGCATGCAAAAATTGATTTTTGAGTCCATATTCTTTTTCAAAATAGGCATTTGCTTTGAAATCACCATACTTGCTATCGCCTATTACTGGATATCCCAAATAAGCGAGATGAACACGAATTTGATGAGTTCTTCCAGTCACTAAAGTTAGATCTAGAAGAGTATACTCGCCAAATGTTTCCATTACTCTATATATTGTCTTCGCGGATTTACCACCTTTTTCAAGACTGGTAGTCCTAACAGTATTTGTTTCATCTTTAAATAAAGGAACATCAATAACGCCATCTTTTGTTACTTGCCCTTTAACAAGAGCGAGGTAATGTTTTTCTATTGAATTCCTTCCTTTAAATAGGGAGTGAAGTTGTGTTATTGATTCATGGGTCTTTCCAAAAGCTAAGATTCCTGAAGTATTTCTATCTAATCGGTGAGCAAGGCCAGGAATAAAAACATTGTCAGGATCGACATTGTTTTCCTCTTTGCTCATTTCGTATTCTGCCACAATTTGATCGAGTGATTTAGCAGTTTCTTTTCCATCTCTTTGGACAAGAATACCTCGTGGTTTATTTATCAGAAGAATTTGGTCATCTTCATAAATGATAAATTTTAAAAGCGTTTTATTAGGGGTAATTTCTTTTTTCTTGTGCAATGCTTCAATTTGCTCATCAGTGATATAAATAGTAACTTCATCATTAGAATGAATTATGAATTTACGATCTTCCCAATGACCATTTACTTTAATATCTTTTTTCCTAAATAAACGATAGATGAAAGAAAGAGGGGCAACATTTAATACTTTACGAACGTATTTTTCTAAAGAAGTTCCATTTTCTCTTACACTAACTTGAAATTTCTGCATGTTTTAATTGTATGGGCTTTTATTAATAAAATAAAGAGTGCATAAGTTTATTTTTTTGTTATAATACTAATCGCATATTTAGTTAATCTCATTCAGCTAAAATTCACACGGAGGAATACCCAAGCGGCTGAAGGGGCGGGCTTGGAAAGCTCGTAGACATGTAACAGTGTGCGAGGGTTCAAATCCCTCTTCCTCCGCCAACTTGAATGAAAATGCTCCCTAAAATTGGACCAAAAATTGGTACAATAAGAAGGGAGCTTTT
>CAYFSI010000022.1:0-17931 GCA_964345825.1 uncultured Staphylococcaceae bacterium
AGAAAGAGAAAAGAGGTAAAGACAACCTATGGACTATAAAGACACTTTATCGATGAATAAATCCAATTTTGAAATGCGTGGAAATCTGTCGATGAAAGAACCCATCTTAGTAGAAAAATGGAAGATGGAGCAAGTTTACCAAGCGATGAATGATCGCCGTAGTGAGGCTGAAGAATTCATTCTTCACGATGGACCTCCCTATGCTAATGGGGATATGCATTGCGGACACATGCTCAATCGCATTTTAAAAGATTTCGTCGTTCGCTATAAGAATATGCAGGGATATAAGACTCCCTTTGTTTTTGGCTGGGACACTCATGGTTTACCAATTGAAAACATGGTCACCAAGTCAGGAGTTAATCGCAAGAGTATTCCCATCGGTGAATTCCGTCAAAAATGCCATGATTACGCCCTCACTCAAGTCAATCGTCAAAGAGAACAAATTCGCCGCCTCGGTTTGGTCGGTGATTTTGATCAACCCTATTTAACATTGCAAAAAGAATATGAAGCTAAGCAGATTGAATTATTTGCGACTATGGCTTTAAAAGGATATATCTATAAAGGCTTAAAGCCAGTTTACTGGTCACCAAGCAGTGAATCAGCTTTAGCGGAAGCCGAGATTGAATACGCTGATGTCACCAGCCATTCCATCTATGTGGCTTTCAAAGTCAAAGATGGCAAAGGTGTTGTTGATAACGATGCGAGATTAATCATTTGGACAACCACCCCTTGGACTTTACCGGCTAACTTAGCGATATCCGCTCATCCTGATTTCATCTATGGCGAATATCAAACTAGTAAAGGCAAATTTGTCTTTTTAAAGGAATTTGCTGAGAGATTAAAAGAAGAACTCGAACTTGGCGAAATCACCTTAATTAAAGAAATGAAAGGTCGCGACTTAGAATATGTTGTTTGCCAACACCCTTTCTATGATCGTGATTCCTTAGTGTTAGTTGGTAACCATGTCACTAACGATGCTGGTACGGGCTTAGTCCATACCGCTCCGGGACATGGTGTCGATGACTATATCGTCTGTCAAAAATATGGCATCAAACCATATTGCCCAGTTGATGAAAAGGGTGTTTTCTTGTCAGAAGCTGGCGAGAAACTTGCTGGCCTGTTCTATGAAAAAGCCAACGATGTTGTTCTTGATGAAATTAAGAATAATGGTTCTTTATTGAAACATACCACCGTTGTCCATAGCTATCCCCATGACTGGAGAACTGGAAAACCGCTCATCTTTAGAGCGACTGATCAATGGTTCTGTTCGATTGAACCAATTCGTCAACAATTGCTCGAACAAATTCATAATGTCAAATGGTACCCTGCTTGGGGAGAAACCAGAATGATCAATATGATTAAGGACCGCTCCGATTGGTGCATCTCTCGTCAAAGAGCGTGGGGTGTCCCAATCCCAATCTTTTACAATGAAGATGGTAGCCCAATCATCGAAGAGAAAGTATTTAAGCACGTTCAAGAACTTATCGCTCAATATGGATCTAATATTTGGTATGAAAAGGAAGTCAAAGACTTGCTCCCTCAAGGATATACCAATATCCATTCACCTCATGGAGCCTTTACCAAAGAAAAAGACATCATGGATGTCTGGTTCGATTCTGGTAGTAGTTTTGCCAGTGTCTTGCTTGAACGTGGACAAAAATATCCCGCTGATTTATATCTTGAAGGATCTGACCAATATCGCGGATGGTTTAACTCTAGTCTAATCATCAGCATGGCCGTTTATGGAAAAGCTCCTTATAAGTCAGTCGCTACCCACGGATGGGTCATGGATGAAAAATGGGAGAAGATGAGCAAGTCAAAAGGTAACGGCATTGATCCGAGCAAGATTGCTGATCTTTATGGGGCAGATATCTTGAGATTATGGACTGCGACGGTTGATTATCATCAAGATGTTCGCATTAGTGAATCAATCATCAAACAAGTTTCTGAGCAATATCGCAAGATTCGTAACGTTCTCAAGTTTATCTCTTGGAACCTCGCGGATTTTGACATCAAAGATAAGGTTGATACCTTCCGTCCAGTTGACCAATATATACTCGCTAAATTAGATGAAGTTGTGGAATTAGTGAGTAGCTATTTTGAAACATATGATTTCAGTAACGCTTTAAGCGTTATTCTCACATTTATCTCGAGTGACTTATCGGCTTTCTATCTTGATATATCGAAAGATTCTTTATATTGCGATAGCAAAGATAGCCTCACCAGAAGACAAACCCAAACTGTTATCTCTGAGATTGGGGAAACGATGCTTCGTTTGCTCAACCCTGTCCTTCCTTTCACGATGGATGAGTTCAACGCGAACCTTCCTGGCAAAAGAGCGAAGAATGTTCAATTATTAGATTATCCACAGGCTAAAAAAGAGGCTAACCGCGCTGAAATATTAAAAGAATATCAATTATTCCAAGTTCTTCGCGACGATGTCTTAAAAGCCCTCGAAGTAGCGAGAAACGAACAAATCATCGGATCAAGTCAAGAAGCAAAGGTGGAAATTTGCTTGTCTAAAGCCGGTAAGAATTATCTTTCCTTATTCAAAGGTCTTGATAAACTTTCAATTGCTAAATTATTCATTGTCTCCGGATTGGACTTTGTCGATTCTCTAGATGGTGGTGCTGCTTATCCTTGCGGATTAATTAAAGTTAGCCATCATAAAGGCCATTTCTGTGAGAGATGTTGGAATTATGAAGATGACGGTCTTGAGCAAGAAGATGGAACATACTTATGTCATCGCTGCCAAGAAGTCGTCCATAAATAGAAATGGAGAGTCATATGGAAAAAGTAAAACGACCAATAAACGTGGGACAAGCCTTATTAAAGGCTCTTAAATGGTTCTTTAACTCATTTATCTGGCTAGGCCTTATTTTGCTCGCCATGGACATTGTTTCCAAAGTCCTAATCTTCTTCCTTCTAGGAGAAGGCAATTCCATCCCTAACCCTATCATTCCTGGTTTTCTCACTATTACCTGTGTTTTAAATCCTAATGCCGCCTTTGGCTTAGGCTTTTCTGATCCAGTTTTAAACCGTGTCATGTATATCATTGTCTATCTCATTGGATTGGCGATTATTACTGGTATATATATCGTTAAATACCGCAAACTTTCCAAGCTTCTCCGTGCATGCTTAATCATGATGGCAGTCGGAGCTTTAGGCAATCTTATTGATCGGATGTTTTATAGTTTTTCTAGCTACCAAGTCATCGACTGGATTGACTTCTATGGTATTTGGAAATTTGTCTTCAATGTCGCTGATTCTTCCGTCGTGGTGGGAACCATTATTCTCATCATTTGGTTAATCGTCAGCGAGGTTAAAGATATCAAAGCTAAGAAAGCTCTTGTTGCTGATGAAGGAAAAGTCCTTTCTAAGGATGAAAAAGCTCGTATTGAAGAAGCAATTCCCGATGATGATGCCGCTGATAATGTTGATGACGACATTGTTAAGTAAGTATAAAACTAGTAGTTATTTAGTAAATATAATATGAAATATTACACCATTGAAGATAAAGAAAACGGACTACGACTTGATAAGGCTATCGCTGTTTTAGAACCGTCTTTATCTCGTACCTACATCGCTAAAATCATCGATGAAGGTAATTGCTTAGTTAATGATAAGCTGTTGAAGGCCTCATATAAGGTTAGAACTGGCGATGTCATCTCGATTGAAATTCCTGAGGTAAAACCTCTTGATATTGCTAAGGAAAATATTCCCTTAGATATCGTTTATGAAGATGACGATATTCTCATCATTAACAAGCCTCAAGGATTAGTGGTTCATCCCTCAGCTGGACATAACGAACACACCCTTGTTAACGCTATCCTAAATCACTGCACAAACTTGAGCGGGATCAATGGTGTGGCTCGTCCTGGTATTGTTCATCGTATTGATAAAGACACGAGTGGTCTTATCTGTGTCGCCAAGAATGATATAGCTCATCGCTTTTTAGCTGAACAATTAAAAGATCACACGATGTCTCGTGTTTACCTCGCTTTAGTGAGAGGTGAAATTAGAGAAAATAGTGGAAAGATTGATATGCCAATTGGTCGAGATCCTCATTATCGTCAAAAGATGGCTCCAGTTAAAGTTAATGGAAAAGATGCCATCACATATTTCAATGTCAAACAGCGTTTTACTAACCATACATTAGTGGAATGTCACCTAGTGACCGGTCGCACTCACCAGATACGCGTTCACTTCGCAGCGATTAATCACCCTGTTGAAGGTGACCCCTTATATTCGGGCAAGAACTATGATGCTTTAACCACCTCTGGCCAACTATTAACTGCAGTGGGTCTAAAGCTCATTCATCCAACAAGTAAAAAAGAGATGGTCTTCACCATCAATCTTCCAAAATATTTCCAAGATATTCTCGATAACTTAAATTAGTGGACTCACATTGAGATTCCGATAATTAACAAAGTTCTTCTTAACGATTTTGTCGAGTTCCTCACGGCCATATTTTTCTAAAAAGTCCTTTGCGAAAGCATCGGCTTTTTTTGACGCTCCAAAAGGAATACTCATTTGGTATTTATTCTCTAAGACTTCCTTTTCTTTTAGAAAAGCATAGCGGGCAATAATACTAGCAAGAGCGACGCAAGGGAATAAAGATTCACCCTTGGTCTTAAAAGTAATGCCTTTTAGGATGGGGTCTTGGCCGGTTTGTAAATATTCGTAGTATTTCTTTTCATTAACGAATTGATCAACAAAGATATTAAGCACATCGGGGTATTGTTCATGGAGATTCATCAAGGCGCGATTATGCATCTTGGCTTTAATTGAATTGATGTTGTCACCCTTCTCGACAATTTGATTATATTTTTCATTGCTGATGGTTAGTTTAGAATACTTAAAGCGTTTGGTGACAATTGGACCTAATTCAAGAATCGTGGAGTCATCGAGCTTCTTGGAATCTTTGACTCCTAATCTTGCTAGTTCACTAACATCCTCTTCAGTAACAAAAGCCGCGACCACAATCATTGGTAAGAGAAAATCACCAACCCCGACTTCGTCCGAACCAATTTGATCGCCAAAATATATCCATTCCTTTTTAGGCTGATAGTCTTTTTCGATTAATCCCGCTTCTTCATCCCACTTTCGTGCTTCGTTTAAAGCTCTATTGCCCAGAAAGGTAACCTTATGTCTCGCTTTCTTTGAAAGATAAGCGGTGACAACCACATCGTTAATAAGCGCGTAAAAGTCGATATATTCACCTTCATTTTCTTTCATGAAAGAGGCGTAATATTCTCTCATCTTTTCAAGGATAATATCATCGACAGAGATACTGACAATCGGTTTCATAACAATATACTATCATAGAACTTTATTCGAATAAATCGAATGTGGTATGCTATTACCATGCAAGATATTTATCAAACATTTGAAATTAATAAGATTAAAGAAAAGCTCTTAGAATACTCTCGAACCGAACTCGGTAAAGAATACATTGATAATCTAAAGATGTTTTCTCAAAGCGAAGAGGTTCAAATCGCTCTAGAAGACTTAAAAGAAGTGATGTCGATTATTATCCGTTACGGAGTCATGCCCATATCGACAAGCGCCAATGCTCTCTATCTCATTGAGATGGCCAAAAAAACAGCTTTATTGACTCCTCGCGATCTCAATCTCATCGCGGAAGATGTCATCACTAGTCAAAAAATCGCCAAGTTCATTGAGAAAATTGACTTCCTCTATCCTCGCGTCAAAGCCAAAGTGGCTAAATTCGTTGATTTAAGCAGCCTAGAGAAGGAAATTCATCGTGTCATCACTAATTCTTTGACCATCGCTGATAAAGCCACTCCTGAGCTTGCCGATTTACGCCGTAAGATTAAAAAAGCCGAAACTAATCTCCATCAGAAAGTAGCCAGTCTTTCTCTTACTTATAGTAGTTATCTTAATGATACTAACGCTACGATTAGAGATGGACATTTTGTCTTACCCGTTAAATCAATTGAGAAAAACAAAGTGCTTGGTATTGTCTATGATATCTCTGATAGTGGAGCGACCACTTTCATCGAACCGATGGAAATCGTACAAATCAATAATGAAATTACTTCATTAAAAGTAGAAGAAAACGAAGAATGCCGCAAGATACTGAAAGCCTTAACTGCTTTAGTGCTCATTCAAGAAGGAGAAATCATCAACAATAACTTAATCATTGGTGAGTTTGATTTCTTAAGTGCGAAAGCCTTGTACGCCAAAGAGATTGATGCGGAAGTGGCAACCTATTGTCCGACCCGTCATCTTGAATTGGTTCACGCTCGCCACCCCTTAATTCCAAAAGATAAAGTCATCGCTAACTCTTTTCATCTCGATGAGCAAAAAAGAATTGTCATTATCTCTGGCCCTAACGCTGGTGGTAAGACAGTATCATTAAAGACTGTTGGCATATTAGTATTAATGAATCAATGTGGATTAGCCGTCCCTGCTACCAGAGCGGAACTCGGCTATTTCCCAAATATTTATATCGATATTGGTGATAACCAATCATTAAGTGATAATCTATCAACCTTCTCAGCTCATATGTCTCATATCAGTGAGATTGTTCAACTAGCTAATAAGGATGATTTAGTCTTATTGGATGAATTAGGAACCGGTACCGCTCCTCGCGAAGGCGAAGCCCTCGCCTTAGCGATTACCAAGTTTTTAGAATCTAAAGGTGTCTTCGCGATGCTTTCTAGCCACTTTGACGCTTTAAAGGAATATGCCTTTATCAGTGAAAATATCGAAAACTCTTCGATGATTTTCGATGAAGAGAAACTCGCTCCCACTTATCGTTTCAAATTAGGTTCCACTGGCCATAGCTATGCGCTTGATGTCGCCAGTCGATATGGAATATCTGACAAAATCATTAAAGAAGCGAGAGAATTCCTCGCTAAAAATAGTCAAAATGATACCACAACTCTTCTAGGTGTCTTAGAGCAGAAAATCAAAGAAAATACCATTCTCGCTGATCAACTAGAAAAAACCAAACAAGACTTGCTGTTAAAAGAAAAGAATCTTGAAAAAGAAGAAGAGAAGTTAAAAACTCGTCGTGAGACATTATTAGAAGATGTCCAAGATGAAAAGGATCAAATCATCGCTCACGCTGAAGGGGAGATTGATGCCATTTTATCAATGCTCAATCGCGATGGAGTAAAACTTCATGAAGTCATTGAACTAAAACGTCAACTTGATGATTTGAAAACTAATCCTGAGACCATTGTGTATAACGAAACTATCGAGGTAGGAGACTATGTCTCATTACCAAGTTATGGGGTTAATGGTAAAGTCACTCGTCTTAAAGGTGATAAAGCCCATATCATTGGAGACAATGGTTTAGCTTTTGATGTTGAAATTAATAAACTCCATAAAATCGAACAACCTAAAATCGTTGAAAGACCCCATAAAGGTCATGGCTTTGATCAAATTCTTAAACTTGATGTTGGTCTCGAACTTAATATCATCGGTTTACGAAGTGATGAAGCCAAAGAAAAACTCATTAAATACCTCGATAATTGTCGTATCAAGCATCTCTCTCAAGTTCGCATTATCCATGGCTTTGGGAGCGGAGCCTTAAGAAAGATGACTAGTGAATATTTAGACACCCAAAAAGATGTCACCTATCGCCCTGGCCATATGAATGAGGGTGGTGGAGGAGCGACCGTTGTCACTTTTAATTCATGACCGAACGCATCAGATCATTAATTGATAATCTCAAACACTTACCTGGTGTTTATTTGATGTATGACAAAGATGACAAAATCATCTATGTTGGCAAAGCCAAAGACTTACAAAAAAGAGTCAGTCAATATTTCCTCCGCCCTCAAAGTGGAAAGGTCTTTTTAATGGTCACTTTAGTCGATCACTTTGATACGATTATCACCCAGAATGAAAAAGAAGCTCTCATCCTCGAGATGAATCTAATCCAAAAACACTATCCTCGCTTTAATATTCTTTTGAAAGATGGTAGCCACTACCCATATATCGCCTTAAAGAAGCAAGGACATCCCTATTTAGTTATTAAGCGAAATGACAAAGATAGTAAGTACGAACACTTTGGTCCTTTCCCTAATAGTGGAGCGGCTTATCAGATGATTGACTTATTAAATAAAATCTTCCCGATTCGTAAATGCAAGAACCTCCCCAACACGCCTTGTTTGTATTATCACTTAGGTCAATGTATCGCTCCTTGCATTAACGACATCAGTGAAGAAGTAAACACATCCATACGTGAAGAGATTAAATCCTTTATGCGAGGCAATAATCAAAAGCAGATTAGCAATATAAAATCTAAAATGTTAGAAGCAAGCAAAGTTCAGAACTATGAGCAAGCCAATGAATATAAAAAGATTCTCTCTTCCATTGAACATATCAATACCGCTCAGAATGTCGAAAACAAAGATCATAAAGACCGTGACATCTTTGCTTATAGTTCTCGCGATGGTTACCTCGCCTTAGCGGTTCTCATCTATCGTCACGGACTTTTACTCGCTAAAAATGTCTTCGTTAATGAAGAATTTGGCGAGAATGAAGAACAAGTTAGTGACTTAATCAGTCAATATTATCAAAAACACCCCTTACCAAAAGAAGTGGTTATCAACTCACCAACAATTATTAATAACTTAAAAGATATCTTAGAAACATCATTAGTGAATGTGACCAAAGGTCGCATCCACGAATTAATCATCAACGCCAAGCAAAACGCCGATAATGCTTTAGATCAATTCTTCTTAAGCGCGAAGCTGGATGCTGATCATTTTGCATTGTTAGAAGAACTAGGACAAATCTTAAAGATTGAGACACCTCTCCATATCGAACTATTTGATAACTCCCATCTTCAAGGTTCCTCTCCCGTAGGAGCAATGGTGGCCTTTGTGAATGGTGAACCAAACAAGAATCTCTATCGTAAATTTAAGATTGAGCATCAAGAGTCTCGCGATGACTTATCCTCGATGAAAGAAATCATCTATCGTCATTATCATCGCCTCGCTCTTGAAACTAATAAATTACCCAATCTCATTCTTGTCGATGGTGGGGTTAATCAAATCATCGCTGGAAAAGCCGCGCTTAAAGAAGCAAATGTTGATATTCCTCTATTTGGATTAGCGAAGAATGATAAACATCAAACTGCGGGATTAATGGATGACACAGGTGAAGTGTATCCAATTGAAAACAAAAAACTATTCTTCCTTTTAACGAGGATGCAAGATGAAGTCCATCGCTTCGCGATAAGCTTCCATCGTGAAAAGAGAAGCAAGGCGATGAAATCATCCTTACTTGACGATATCAAAGGCTTAGGACCAAGGAGAAAAGAGATGATCTATCGCGCTTATCCGGATGTTAATCTATTGAAAAATGCCTCAGTCGAAGAATTAGAACAAATCTTACCTTCGCCTCTAGCAAATGCGATATATCAAAAACTACATCAGTAATATGTATCGATATATCGAAGTTCATGTCATTATTTCTTGAAAATCGACATTTGTATCGTTAATATAGATAGCGCACATGTCCTCTTAGCTCAGCTGGATAGAGCAACGGCCTTCTAAGCCGTAGGTCAGGCGTTCGAATCGCCTAGAGGATACCAACATGAAAATAACCTAGATTAAGTCTAGGTTTTTTCTTTTTTCATGTTGCTCGTGAGGATTAATCCTCTTTTTTGAACCCTAATAATTTGGTCAGAAAAACGCTAGAGGGTTATGGCCCCTTGAAAACAATGAATTATTGTAAAAACAACTTGAAAATTGAAACTAAATAATTGAATTAGTTTAGTTAAATAAAACTAATGCAAAAGAAGCATTGGCGAAATCTTTCTCGTTAATGTTGCTTCAACTTATCAATCAATACTTTTTTCTTAAAAAATAAAAATATTTTTCCAACTTTTTGAACTGTTGATGACCATATATAATAGGCGCCAAAATAATACTAAGACTTTCGGGCAAAGAAAAAGCACTCAAACGAGTGCTTTATTGTGTTTTGTAACTATTCTTTAAAAGAATGTTCCGCGAGCTTTGGCTTTAGTCTCTTTACTTGCAGAGAATGGAACTCTGGTTGTATAGCCAGCTTTAGCGGCGACAATCATCTTTGTTGGCCAAGCTTGAATTTCGTGGTTCCAACGATTGACAGTATCATTATAGACTTCACGAGCAGCGGTAATCTCTTTTTGGAGATAGCTGTTTTGTTGCATCGCATCAGCGATAGTGGCTTGTGATTTTAAATCTGGATAAGCTTCGAAAGCGAAATTGATGCGTGAAGCAACGGTGTCGATTTGTCCGGCGAGAGCGTTTCGTCCTGCATCTCCGCTTCCTGCGCCACCACGGAATTTCGCGATGTCAGTCATCGTGTCTTTGTCTAAAGCGACAGACTTGTTGACTAATGCAGCGACGTTTTCAAGGATTTCGACTCTTTGCTCGAGATAGTTATCAATCTGCGAAGCATCGTGTTGAATTCTTTGTTGCAACTGTCTGAGATAGCTGCCTGCCTTAACTTTCATAATCAAGAAGATAAGGCCTGGAATGATGCCTAATACCCAAAGTATGATTTCGAATACTAATGAGCCGGCACCCACCTTGACGGGAATTTGTTTTTCGATGACGTTGACGTCTCTTCCAGCTTCGTTTACTGGCCCAGTCATCTCATCTAAATCGTTTGCCATGTGTGTTCCTCCTTAGCAATCAGCTAGATTTGTTTTTCAATAATTCATCTAAAGCCGAATCATCTCCCGCTTTATAAGAATTAATTTGATTGCACATAAATGCTATCATGTTTCTTCTAAATAATAAATTTGAATATTTGCTTTTCAAAAAATTATTCCAACCTTGATTATTCAATGATGACAAGTAATCTTTTCGACTTAATTCAGGTTTGACGTGAATGGCGATTTCACTTGTTCGATCAACTGGGAGGTATTCCACCCAGTTAACTGGAACATTATGAACATAGCCATCTCCACCTCTCACTGGGACATAATCAACCCGGTTAATGCCTTGATAGCCATAAGCAGTCACTGATACGAGATCGGTACCAGGACGACTACTGACGACTTTAGTTTTTAAAATGTTATTTGTCACTGAATCAGGATGTTTGAAATTCTCATCACCCATGTAGTTAGCCATTGATTCATCTTCCCAGAAGGAGACATTGTAGCCATAAGTATCTTTGTAGATGAATTCATGGGGTTTATGCATTTGATATAAGGGAATACATAGTAGGGGGACAAATCCAAAGAAGAGGGATTTGAAGTATCTATTATTATAATCATTAAATAATTGTCTTGATTTGTTGATTTCATAGTTGATGAAATTATTGGGATTACAAGAGAAGTCCATTCCATAGAAATGGTTGGGCTCAACTTTGTTGAGCATGCCATCTTTCACCATATAGAAGTCATCCCCAAAGCCAACCTTTTTATCAAGAAGGACATCTTTTAATTGGGTTTGAGCTAGAGGAGTGAAGAGTAAACGATATTGGGTTTCATTATCGCGATCTAAGGCATTCCATAGAGCTTCAAATTCAATATTGCCGAGAGGATTGAAACTCTTCGATTTTTTAATGGCTTCTTCGGCCATGTCATTTATTTTATGGCTTTGTTTTTTAATTAACTTTTCTAAATCATGTTGATCAAGTTTATGGGACTCGAGAGGCACTCTGGTAAAGTGAAGATCTGGAGCGGCTTCATTGCCATAGAGCAAGTAAGTATCATGATTGTATTCAGGATATGGTTTCGTGACTGAAGCGTGTAATACTTGGCTTCTGCTTCGGGTCCGCGTATGTCCGTTGCTATCGAAATACGTTTCGGTCCATGAAATGGTCAATGAACCAGTATAAGTTTTAATTCCCATGTGATGGTTGAGCTTTTTGACAATTAAGAATGGGTTACCAACAATTTCGCCACTTTGGACAAATTCAATGGAGGCTTTATTATCAAATTGAGGAATAAGATTGTATTTAGAACAGAGGTAATCAAACCTTTTGACATCGAAATAAGGATCTAACTTAACAATTGGGACGGTTTCTGTAAAGAGATAGGCCGCCATACCCCAGTCATATAAAGCATTAAGGGGAGCGACTTGTTTCCAAGCTTCATCAATAAGAACTTGCTTCTCTTTTTCTAATTGATTGATGATGGCCTGAAAGTTCTTAATCTTCTTATTAACGCTAAGCGCGATGATGAGAATCATGCCAACTGCAAAGATAATACTTAAAACAGCGATAAGAATACTTAGCCACTGCATAATAGGAAGAACAATGGTTCCAACCGCCGCTAAGATAAAAACCACTCCAGCGATAAAACCAACGACAGTCAAGAAAATCAAAAAGCTTTTGAGTCTTTTCTGCCCTTTTAGTTTTTTATCAACAGAGCTGATTTCAGCTTCTTTTTTTCGTATCGCTTTAACGGTTGAAGCGTTTTCGCCTTCGTTGACACCGGATTTCTTGACTAAATCTTCAAAAAACTTCGAGACATTGTTTTTATGAGCGTCTTTTAATTGATGTTCATATAGATCAATTGGTTCGTCAATCAGCATATCAGCCATATTCTTTCTCCTTTGAGCAATAGTGTTCAACTGAATTGATATCTAATTGTGATTATCTATCATTTCTATCATTAAGAAAGCTACTATTGAAGCCCACTGAACAATATTTGTCTTCTTCATCATTATAGGTACGCGCATATTGTGTGTCAAAAAAATATTGAGACATTATCTCTCCTACTTTATTGGCTGAGCAAATTCAAATTGATTATCTGTTTTATCTACATATATCTCTCAGCCCCTTAACATGCTGCTGATTTCTATTGAAAAAATACTAGCAATAATTCAATATATATTAAAAGGTGATTAAAATGACAAAAATACAAGAAATAAGAAAGAAAATCGGACTAACACAACAAGAAATAGCAAAAAAAATTGGTATTTCACAACAGGCGTACGGAAATTATGAAAGAGATGCTTTGTCAATTCCTGCCAAAATGATGGATAAAATTGCAAAAATCTTGATGATTGACCCATCTCAGTTAGTTTATGATTCTGAATTGGAGAATGATTCAATCACTGAATTCCTTCATAAATCATTAACTGCGTATCATGCGGTGCATAACGCCATAAATCTATTAGAAAAAGAAGGATTCAAAGAACTCAAAGAATCTGAGAGTTGGAATATTAAAGAAGGTGACAAATACTATGTCACTAAGAATAGAAGCGCTCTTATCGCTTTTATCGTTGGTGATTTATCTCACTATGCTTTTAATATTGCTTCCTGCCATACGGATTCACCTGCTTTAAAGATTAAAGGCAATAGTCTTATTGATTCAGTAGAAGGGAAACGTATCAATGTCGAGAAGTACGGAGGATTAATCAACTATACATTCTTAGACATTCCTTTAAAGATTGGTGGAAGAGTGTTCGTTGAAAAAGAACACGGAATGGAAGAAAGGTTACTTTCTAGTGACTTCACGGTTAATATCCCAAGTTTAGCTATTCATCATAACCCCACCGTTAATGAAGGAATGGAACTCAAAATCCAAAGTGATATGCTTCCCTTATTAGGTAAATGCGATGATTTATACAAAGCCTTATTGCCTAATGAAAATATTATCGATGCTGATTTATATTGTGTTCCGTTTGTTAAGCCAACCTATACTGGTATTGACTCTGAATTCTTAGTCTCTCCTCGTATTGATAATCTCTCTAGTTTATATGCAATTGTGAAAGCTATCAGTGAGTCTAATACCAAAGGTATATCCATACTTTATGCCACTGATAACGAAGAGACTGGCAGCTTGTCAAAACAAGGTGCTGAATCAGTCTTCTTAGTTAATGTCCTAGATAGAATTAATACTGCCTTAAATAAGTCAAAAGATGATTATTATCAAGCCATATCTAATGGATTCATGCTCTCAATTGATAATGGTCATGCTGTTCACCCTGCTCATCCCGAAAAGAGTGACCCAGCAGTGATGGCTAAGCTCAATCAAGGAGTGGTGATTAAACATCATCCCAACTATGCCACGGATGGCTTTAGTAGTGCCATTGTTAAATCAATCGCTAAAAAGAATGATATTTTAGTCCAAGATTACTATAACAACAGCGATGTCCGCTGTGGCTCAACCATTGGACTAGTCAGTAGTGCCCAACTTGGTATCAACACATGCGACATCGGTTTAGCCCAACTCGCGATGCATTCTGGCATTGAAACAGTTGGTAAACACGATATTCAAAGAATGATTAAACTCGTTAAATGCTTCTTTGAAACCAATATTGAAATAAACGATAAAGAAACCATCATCAAGTAATTATTGTCTTGTTTTGGATTTGAATTAGTCTCTTTTTGTCTTGCTTAATCATCTTATTTCACAAATTGTTATCTTGTTGCTGTTTAGGATTGACCAGATTATCATTTTTGGTTTAGGATGGATATGCTCTCCGAATCGAATGTAGGAGTGGGGAACCCAAATCATTGGGGTGAATCACATAGTGAGAGGAAACTTAATTTCCTTAACCCGTCAGCTAACCTCATAGGAGTCATTAAGCGCATAGCGAACGTTATGCGTTTTTATATGGCAAAATAGGAGGCTATATGTACATTCTGATTCTGAAAATAGCAGTCGTGCTTTTATTTGGATTCATCGGCGGGAAGGTCGCTAGTAAATTAAAATTACCCGAAGTTTCTGGCTATTTAATCTTTGGTATTTTGCTCGGACCATCTCTTGGATTAATCATTCCTGATTTTGGAGGTATCGTTACTTCCACTGATCAAGAATCATTAAAATTCATCGGTGATATCGCTTTATCGTTCATCGCTTTTAGCATTGGCTCGGAGTTCTCTTTAAAGAGTCTAAAGAAAACCGGGAAAGCAGTTAACATTATCGCTTTACTGGAAGTAGTGTTTGCTGTTGCTTTTGTTTTCATCGCTTTATTATTTGTCCCTAAACCAAGCGAAATCACCAGTGGCTACGCGCCATTTAGTAAAGAAAATATCTCTTTCGTGTTGATTTTAGCTTCAATGTCGGCCGCTACCGCTCCAGCCGCTACTTTGATGGTTATTCGTCAATATCGCGCTCATGGACCACTTACTAAGACAATTCTACCGGTTACCGCTCTTGATGATATCTATGGCATTGTCATATTTGGATTATTTATCTCGATTGCGCAGATTTTGACTTCCAGCACTGGCGATATGCCTTTATGGCTCATGATTACTAAACCATTAATTGAAGTTTTCGGTTCGATAATCATTGGCCTCATCATTGGTGTGGTGCTCTCATTTATCAATGGTAAGTTCGCCAAAAATCGCGACAATAAACAAGTCTTATCAGTAATGGCAATCATGTTCTCTATTGGTATCATTTGGTTACTGAACAATAGTCTTGACTCAGTGGGAATCGGTTTCTCTCCTTTACTAGTTAATATCATGGTTGGAACGATGATTGCTAACTTAGCTAAGAAACCGAGTGAAACCTTCTCATCAGTTAATGATTTAGCAACCCCGATATATATTCTCTTCTTCACTCTTGCCGGAGCAAGTCTCAATTTGAATATTTTAAAAAGTTCAGGCATAGTGATATTGTTGAGTGTTGTTTATATCTTGGCTCGAGGTCTAGGAAAATATACCGGAGCGACAGTTGGAGCAAGAATTGCTCAATCCCCACCGACGGTTAAAAAGTACTTAGGATTTGGTCTCTTACCGCAAGGTGGTGTCTCATTAGGTCTCTTAGTCGTTGTCTCGAGCAAAATGCCTTCCTTCTATCAATGGATGGCGACCATCATTATGCTCAGTATCATGGTGTATGAGACTAGCGGACCAATCTTCGCTAAATTTGCTATCAGCAAAGCTGGAGAAATTAATGGTCTTGACAAATTGCAGGAATTATCCAACGTCGAAGTCGTGGATACTAAATTAGCGGAAGAAAAAGTTTCTCCCGCAGAAGGAGCTTAATATGCAAGTGCTATTTATTGTCCTAAATGACTTATCATACGAGAGTGAAATCTTGAAAGTTTTCATCGATAAAAAGGTTCGTGGGGCGACCATCATCGATTCGGAAGGCATGGCCAAAGCCGTCATGCAGAATGAGGGATTAGAATTTTTCTATAGTGGTCCTTTCGCTAATTCATTACCAAAGAATATTGGGGAAAGCAAAACCTTCTTCACGGTTATTCCTAATGATGATCTTCTTAAAGAGTTAGTGGACGAGATTCAAAAACTGCTCTACACCTCTAAAGAAGAAACAGTCGGCTTTATGTTCGCCGTTCCCGTCTCTGGCATCTATCCTCTTAAAAAGAAACGCATTTCATAAATATCTTGTGTCGATAGCGAGATTATCTATGCCATCATTTAATAAAATTCTGTTACATAACTAAACAATCCAGACCAAATAAAGGTTGTAAGACTTATCTTATGATTCTAAGATACCTTATTGTCGGTATCAATTTATTGATGAGGGTGAAAAATCATGGATAAAGTTGAAAGAAATATAATTGAAGTCAAACACTTAAAGAAATATTTTGGACAGGTTAAAGCTGTCGATGATATTTCTTTTTGCGTTAAAGAAGGTGAACTATTCGCTTTTCTTGGTCTCAATGGAGCGGGAAAATCAACAACCATCAATGTCATCGCGGGAATCTTACAAAAAGATAGTGGAACGGTCCTCATTGATGGAATCGATATCGACACTCATTCCGAAGAGACAAAGACAAAAGTCGGAATCGTCTTTCAAAACTCAGTCCTTGATAAGAAACTAACCGCTTATGACAACCTATCTCTTAAAGCCGCCTTATATGGGATCAGAGGAAAAGAGTTTGAAGAAAGATTAAAAGAATTATCCGACTTGCTCGAACTCGAACCTTTGTTAAAGAAAACATTAGAAAAGATGTCAGGAGGCCAAAAGCGAAGAATCGATATCGCTCGGGCCTTAATTCATCGCCCTAAGATATTAATATTAGATGAACCCACCACAGGACTTGATCCTCAGACGAGAATCATGGTCTGGTCTTGCCTTAATAAATTAAAAGATAACAAAGAAGTGACGATTTTCTTAACCACCCATTACATGGAAGAAGCCAATAACGCTGATTTTGTGGTTATATTGGATTCGGGCCATATCGTCGCTGATGATTTGCCTAATCATTTGAAAAATCAATACGCTCATGACTTTTTGAAGATTTACGATAAGAGCTCTGAGCTCATTGAAATCTTAAACAAAGAGAAAATGAAATTTGTTGAAAAAGATGATTTCATCCGTGTCCAAGTGAAAAGCGTTGAGCAAGGCAAAGATTTTATCATCGCCCATCCATCTTTATTTAAAGATGTCGAACTATTCAAAGGCACGATGGATGAAGTATTTTTAAACGTGACAGGAAAATCGCTCCCCGGAGGATCAATCAATGAATAAGAACTTATATGATTTGCTCTATTTAATTAAGCGCAATATCAAGATGTATTTTAAAGACAAGGCGACATTCTTTGTTTCTTTAATTACTCCGGCCATTTTATTGGTCTTGTTTGTCACCTTCTTAAGAACCGTCTATGTCAGTTCCCTTACCTCATTCATTCCTGAGGAAGTCAATATCTCACCTCGCGTTATTGATGGCTTTACGGCTGGTTGGCTGGTTTCTTCCATTCTCGCTACTTCCTGTATAACGATCGCTTTCTGTAGCAACACGATTATCATCGCGGATAAGGCCAACGGAATTGTCGATGACATCTTAGTCACCCCCGTGAAGAAGACGATTCTCTCGCTAAGTTATTTAATCTCTAACTTCATCACGACATTGATTGTCTGCTTCGCTTGTCTAGCCTTAGGTTTTGGCTATATCGCCATTGTTGGATGGTATCTATCAATCAACGATGTCCTAATGATTATCGCTAATACATTCCTATTAACTTTATTTGGTTCGCTTTTAGCGACTATCATTGAATCCTTCATCAAATCGATGGGAGCGGGAA
>CAYFSI010000023.1:0-16867 GCA_964345825.1 uncultured Staphylococcaceae bacterium
TATTCAGCTTGGGAAGCTGACGTTCTACCACTGAACTACGCATGCAACGCTATTATTAAAGCACAACTGATTAAAAAGAAAAAGTCTGATAATTCAGACTTAACTTTTTGATTGGTGGGTACTGAGGGGATCGAACCCCCGACCTTCTGTACGTCAAACAGATGCTCTCCCAGCTGAGCTAAATACCCAGGTTTGGTGCCGACTATAGGAATTGAACCTACAACCTACTGATTACGATTCAGTTGCTCTGCCAGATTGAGCTAAGTCGGCAACTTTATCGCTTAAATATAATATGCAAATTGAAACAAACTTGCAACGATTATTAAGCGATAAATTTAATTTTTTTATTTCGCAGCTTTTCTTTCCTTATCTTTGCGGATGATGAAGAGAATCAATGCGACAATTTCGTGAGCCACGATTGGGGCAATACTTAAGCCAAGAACCAACAGCCAATGATTGAAGTCTAAGGCTGTCGTTTTGAAGAATGTGTTGACACCAGGAATCATGACGACCGCGAACTGGAGGCCGAGGCCTAAACCAAACGCTAACCATAATAGCCAATTCTTATTTTTGAAATTGTGAAATACCGATTTGCGGATGGAAGTCATGCCAAACATGTGGAAAAGTTGGGAGATAGCTAAGACGGAAAAAGCGGATGTTTGAGCAAGAGCGATTACTCTGGGTTGACCACCTTGAGGATAAAGCGCAAATATGAGGTCATTCCAATTTGTAGCATGGCCATCAATGACAGGAATTAGGAAATAGGCGGCTAAAGTGACAGCCATGATTAGGAAACCATAGCCAAGCATTAACGGGACTCCGCCATGGGCAAACAATGATTCTTTTGGACTTCGAGGTTTATCATTCATAATCCCCTTTTCTTTTTCATCTGCGCCTAAGGCAACAGCAGGTAAAGAATCGGTAACTAAATTAACGAAAAGAATATGTGCTGATAACAATGGAACTGGAAGGGCAGAGAGAATTGGATCTTTAATCACAGCACCGATAAAGGTAATCAATACGATTGCAAACATGGTTAATACTTCTGCGATATTGCTACCAAGTAAGAAGACAACTGTTTTTCTAATGTTGTTATAGATACTGCGACCCTCTTCGACAGCTTTTTCAATCGTTGCGAAGTTATCATCGGTAAGAACCATGTCAGCGGCTCCTTTTGCAACATCAGTACCTGTGATACCCATAGCAATGCCAATATCCGCACTCTTGAGTGAAGGAGCATCATTGACACCATCACCAGTCATGGCTGCGATATTCCCATTAGCCTTAATAGCCTTAACAATATTGACTTTGTTTTCCGGCGAAACACGAGCGAAAATACGCACAGTTTTGACCTTTTCTTGTAATTGCTCAAAGGTAAGTTGATCAATTTCGTCACCAGAAATAGCTTGAGAATCATCTTCAGCGATGTGCAATTGTTTAGCAATGGCTAAAGCAGTGGTTTTATGATCGCCAGTAATCATAATAGTAGTAATGCCGGCTTTTTTGAAGATTTCGACTGCGTCTTTGGCTTCTGGACGAGGTGGATCGATCATACCCACCAAACCAACAAAGACGAGATCTTCTTCACTTAAAGAAGACGACCTCTTATAAGCTAAGCAAAGCACTCGTAAAGCATCATGGGCCATTGCATCAGATGCTTTCATAATGTTTTCAGTATCAGACTTGGTGATAGGGCGAGCCTTACCATCGACATATATTTGTGTCGTAACTTTTAGAATAGAATCCAAAGCGCCTTTGGTGATGATGATGTCATCATCCTTATAGCGATGCTTAGTCGACATCATCTTGCGGACAGAATCGAAGGGATATTCATCAATTCGAGGAGCCCTTTCTTCAAGAAGTGCCTTGCGAAGCTCATGACGATTAGCAAATTCGACTAAAGCGACTTCAGTGGGATCGCCAAAGACACCATTATCAGTCGAAGCGTTACTGCATAGAGACAATCCGGCGGATAGGAGATGGAGCTCTTCATTGCCTAAATCATCTTCCTGGGTCATCTTTTCATTCATATAAGCGCGCACAACGGTCATTTTGTTTTGAGTTAAGGTACCTGTTTTATCCGAGCAAACAACCGAAACAGCACCTAAAGTTTCCACTGAATGGAGCTTGCGAACAATCGTGTTGGCTTTAGCCATTCTTTGGACACCAAGAGCCAAAACGATGGTAACTACCGCCGGGAGTCCTTCTGGAACGGCGGCGACAGCTAAAGAAATAGCTAGCATAAAGTCGTCTATCATGGTGATCACCCAACTGGATCCGGGATGAATTAATAAGCCGATCATTTGGACACCGAAAATTACAAAAACAATAATAATTGTAAGGACACCAAGGAATTTAGAAATACCAGCCAGTTTCTTTTGGAGAGGCGTAATTTCATTTTGATCTTCAGAGAGCATCTTCGCGATTTTACCGGTTTCAGTATTCATACCAGTGGCAATGACGATGCCTTCACCACGACCATAGACGACCGGTGTTGACATATAAGCGGCGTTGATTCGATCGCCAACCCCAACATCTTCAGTGAAGACAAATTGAGCGTTTTTCTCAACGGGCAAAGATTCACCAGTTAAAGAGGATTCATCAGTTTTTAAATTGATTGATTGAATTAAACGTAAATCAGCGGGGATTGTTCTTCCTTCTTCAAGAATAACAATATCTCCAGGGACCAACTCCTCCGCTCTGATTTCGACAATTTTACCATCTCTTCTCACCACACAGGTCGGAGATGACATTTTTTTCAAAGCTTCAAGTGATTTCTCCGCTTTTCCTTCTTGAACCGTTCCGATAGTTGCATTTAAGACAACAACGGCAAGAATAATAATTGGGTCGGAAATGATTTCCAAAACGCTTGGTTTTTCTGGGAAATCAGGAGAGAAAAAACTATATAAAGAAATAGCGAGGCTCAATAGAGCTGCGACTAACAAAATATAGATCATCGGGTCATTAAATTGAGCAAAGAAGACAGCAAAAATCGATTTCTTCTTTTTCTCAGTTAGGCGATTATAGCCATAACTAACGAGGCGCTTGCTAGCCTCTTCAGATGACAACCCTTCGTGGGGATTGACATTTAACTCTTGGGCAGCTTCTTTGGCACTTTTGGTTTCAAACATAGGCAATTACTCCTTCACAAGTAAAGTTGCATTCGTCTCGCTCATGAATGAATCATGGTTAGCTCCCGGATATTTCTATCGTGCTGACGGTTACTAACAAGGCTACTCCCGTTTACTGAGTTTTATTATAAATAAAGTCAAAGGAAAAGAAAATAGCAAACAATAAGTTTGCTATTTATAACTTAAATTTGATTTGGACTTTATTTCTGATTAATGGAAATGGCTCCAAAGATAATCGCGGAGATATCTAAGGCCAAAGTCATTGAAAGGACGGATAGGTAGAATGAGTGAGGATCTTCAACTGTCGAATGAACTACGACGGTTAAAGAGCCAGAAGTGAATAGACAGAAAATAAAGGCGACAACGATAAACACTAAAGCGAGTAGTGAATTGAGAATTGATTTTTTGACAAAAACATTTTTGACTAGAGCAATCACAAAGAACGGAAACGAAGCAATAATAAAGGTCGTCGAGAAAATATTAAAGGCAATCGCGGATGTATCTTTCACGATATATCCTAATAAAAATGAAATAATTAGACAGACAAAGCTAATTAGCGAGAAGACAACAGCGATCGAAGCAAAAACCGATTTAGTTTCTTTTTTCACTTCTACAACTTTGCCGTGGGCGGTGTCGACACCACAAGAGGGACAAAAGGATGAATTATCATCGATTATTTTTCCACATTTAGGACAGTACATAATTTGTTACCTTTCTAACATTACTTTGATTATACCCTATTTTATAGAATGTAATAAGCACTTGGCAATATTTGTTATTATTGATAAATGAAAATCTTCTATTATGACCAACAGCCATTTACTTTGATGACCTAAATATTATTAATCGATTATCTTAGCAATATTTGCGAGGAAAATCTCACGCTTTTCGAGTGTGTCAGCTTCCATGAAACTAATATGATGCCAAACGGAGTCATTAATACCAATTTGTTTTAAAGTGGCTTGCATGAAAGTCTTTTTAATTGCATCTCCCGCATATGATTCAATGAACCATTGTGTGGAAGAAGCAGTTGTGAAGATATAAGCTTTTTTAATATAAGTTAGCGTGCCTTCAAGGCCATTAGCGGTGAAGATATAAGCAAAGTCCTTTTTCATTACTTTATCAATAAATCCTTTGACCATGGCAGGTAAATCATTCCACCAAACAGGGAAGACAAAGATGATGTGGTCGGCTTTTTTAATCATGTTTTGATATTTAGTCACTAATGGATCGGCGGTTTTTCCGGAAAAGAAAAGGCTGAGTTCTTCAGCGTCGTAAGCTGGATTGAATTTGTCAGCGTACAAATCAATAATTTCAAAGTCGTGATGTTTGCTTTTTAAGGTTTTGACCAGGGATTCCAATATCGCATGGTTGAAGCTCTTGTCGTATGGATGAGCGTAGATAATAAGATAATTCAAAATATATCTCCTTAGTATCTTTTATACTTGCATAGAAGAAAACACTTTCCTAATAAAGTGCTTTTCTAAATTAATAAAGATTATTATTGTTCTTTTTTGATGCGCCAATGGTATCTTTTTAAATCGACATGATTATCAATCACTTCAACTCCATCTTTTTCCAGCCTATATTGTTGGACTTTTAGTCCCCCACCGCCAAAGTTTGTAGCCAGTTTGCCTTGTGAATTCACAATTTTAAAGCATGGCTGTCCAATTGGGTCAGGATTGTTATGTAAAATATTGCCCACTACTCTGGATAATTTTTTATTGCCAAGATATTCGGCAATATCTCCATATGTTGAAACCATACTTTTTGGAATCATCTTTAGATATTCATAAACTTTTTCTTTGTAAGAGTTTTGGACTTTCATATCTCAATTATATAAAAAACCGCCATTTGCTTCAATGCAACACCAAGACAAGAGGGTTTTGGATTGGTCAATTAATAGCGGCGTCTGTTTGGTCTATTGTGAGACGGCTGGGTTTTCTCTTCCTGAATCGAGGTCTTATTTGGTTCTTCTTTTTTAGAAAAAACAATTGGTGATTTCTTTTGGGGTATTTCCATCCCGATATGTTTTTGCACATCTTTTAATAAAGTTAGTTCTTCATTAGAACAGAAACTGATGGTAATGCCAGCTTCGCCCGCTCTTCCAGTTCTTCCCATGCGGTGAAGATAGGTCTCAGGAGTTTCTGGCATATCATAATTAAAAACATGGGAAATTTTGCTAATATCTAATCCACGAGCGGCTATATCAGTGGCAACCATCACTCGGCTAAAGTGATTTTTGAAATTAGCTAAAGCGGCTGTACGGGCGTTTTGACTTTTATTGCCATGAATGACTTCGGTTTTATATGGTTGATCCATTAATTTTTTGGTTAAACGATTCGCTCCATTTTTGGTACGAGTAAAAACTAAGGCTGATGATATTGACTCATCTTTGAGCAGGTGAATCAATAAATCGGCTTTATTGCTTTTTTCAACACGATACAAAGTTTGAGAAATTGCATCGAGTGGGCTTTCGACACTGCCAATAGAAACGCGAACTGGTTTGGTAAGTAAGCTTTCCGCTAAAGAAAGAATTTCTTTGGGCATCGTGGCGGAGAATAACATGGTCTGTCGAGTTTTAGGAAGCTTGGAAATGATACGTTTGATATCCCTTAAAAATCCCATATCGAGCATTTGATCAGCTTCATCCAAAACAAAATAATTGATTTTGGTTAAATCAACAACTTTGGAGTCAACCAAGTCTAATAATCTTCCTGGGGTAGCTACGAGAATATCAACCCCATTTTTGATGCTGGTTATTTGTGGTCCTTTTGAGACTCCCCCAAATACCACGCTGACTTTGACTTTGCAGTATTTGCCATATTGTTTGATTGATACGCCAATCTGTGCCGCTAATTCTCTTGTCGGAGCAATAATTAACCCAGTTAAAATTGGTGAAAAATACTTTGAACGACTATTTAATATTTTTTGTAGTAAGGGAATGGAGTAGGCCGCTGTTTTTCCCGTTCCGGTTTGAGCAGTGCCCAACATATCAAAACCATCCAACAAAGGGGGAATGGCCTGTTCTTGAATTGGGGTGGGGAGATTATATTGTAAATCATTGATGGCCTTAAAAATTAGGTCGTTGATATTGAGTTGTGAAAATTGCATTTTTTGTATCCTTCTCAGTCAGTTAATCAAGACTCGCATTTAGTGGCTGACTAAGCGGGGCATTTTAAAAGACGGTTAATGTTAACATAGTTCATTAACAAATGCACACTATCGAACTTAAAGTTTTTTATAATCGCAAAATTAAAAACTAAGTTTTGTCTTTTTAGGGAGAATCTTAAAGATTTCTTCCACTCCGAAATGAACTCTTGTGACTGGGAACCTCTTATCAGTAGGAAAGAGATAGTAAGTATCGTCGTTGTTAGAGAAACTAATCGCGTCACCTTTACCGAAATAATCATATTCAACATGAACACTATAATTTTCTAAGGCTGGTTTATGAATATGTAATTCTTCGCCATTTTCAAAAACAGCATCGAGATGGAAGCCATCAAAATTATGAACGAGTTTACCTTTTCCAAGGCGATAATAACCACTGCCATTAGGTAAAGAATCAATTTCAACTTCAGTAGCAATATTATAGGTGCTTGTTTCCACTTCTTTTTTGACTTCTGCTCTTTCCCATTCATACCAATTAGGGATGTGGGGAAATTCGGTAACACCACTAGTGGCGTGAAGTTCGCCTAATTCCGTCATCTCATATTCTTTGTGACAATGTTCACACCACAATTTATTGCCTTCGCTATGCATGCTGTTACCATCCAAGCAGTTTGGACACTTGTACAAAACTTTATGAAGACCGGCTGCCCGATTCTTGAAATTGATGCGAATGTTGTGCTCTTTTTGATAGGCATAGTCATCGTATTGGAAGGCATCACGAATACGGTCATTAATCTCTTCAACACTTAAGGTCTCGATTTCTTGAGCAGATATGATACATGTCATATCCGCGGTGACTTTTAATTTGCGTTTGTATAGATGGTTCCAGACTGGTTGTCTTAAGTGGTCACCATGACAAATCAAAGTGACAACTGGCTTTTTGAGCAGTTTGGCCATCTTTCCTAAACTATCAGGAAGAATCGCTGTGGTTCCAACGAGGGAATAACGCGCTTCGGGGTATATAGCACAGATGTATTTATTCTTATTTAAACCATGCATGATATTTCGCACAATTCGCACATCAGAAACAAACTTTCTCTTTAACAAACATCCAACATTGCGTAGCAATTTTTCTCGGCCGATAAATCCATCGACAGCGACGATATAGTTAGCAAATCTTGGAAATATGGCTTTCACTGCAACTTTAAAATCAAGAAAACTATTGTGGTTGCATAAAAGGAGATAAGGACCTTTGACGCCTTTCATATCGTGTTTATAGACTTTAGATCTTGTCGCTATGAGCTCCGGGAAAGATAAAAGCCAAGTGAGTGGCTTGAGATACCATGAAACCTTTCGGGGTGGACTCACTAAATCGAAACGAGGCATAGAATTTACTTCTGATAAAGTCTTATAAGTGATGTCGCTTAATTTCATAGGTTTCTCCTAATTGAAGATACTCAAAACCAATATCTATCTTCTAGATTTTAAACTGACCCTTAAGGTAATACCAACTAATAAATATTAAAGCGAAGCTAATATCTGTAAATTTTAAAAGAATTTTTGCAACATTGTTTCAGTTGTATTGCTTAATTATTCATTAACTTTTGTCTGAGACATTGTTGATGATAATTTGCATTTAAAGAATTTAAATCTACAATGAAAGTAGAGGGAATATGAAATACCTTATTACTGGGGCTAGTGGCCATGTTGGGAAATGTTTAGTTGATACATTATTGAAGAAAAAAGCCTCGATAAGGGTTTTGGTATTGCCTGGTGAAGTTTATCCATATAAGGGAGTAGAGACCATCTATGGTGATGTAACTAAAAAAGAAACTCTCATTCCCTTCTTTGAGAATGAAGATAAAGAGGATTTGATTCTCATCCATCTAGCGGCAATTATTAGTATTTTTCAAAAAGGTGATCCGCGAGTTCGTTTAGTAAATGTTATCGGAACGCAAAATGTCATGGAATTGGCTTTAACTAATCATGTCAAAAAAGTAATTCATGTCTCATCCGTTCACGCCTTAAGTGAAGGTGATAAAAACCATCTATTTAAAGAACAAATCGTCTTTTATCCTGAGCGAGTAAATGGTCAATACGCAAAGAGCAAAGCTGAAGCTAATAATTTTGTGATGTCATTAATCCAAAAGGGTTTACCAGCCATTATTGTGCATCCTTCAGGAATTATCGGCCCCTTTGATGATGGTTACAGTCATCTCGTGGCCTTGTTGAAAGATTACTATGATGGGAAACTAACTTCGATTGTCAAAGGTGGTTATGATTTTGTGGATGTTCGAGATGTCGTCGACGGGATTTTAAAAACCATTGAAAAAGGCAGAATTGGTGAATGCTATATCCTGTCCAACCGTTACTACTCCATCCAAGAGATATTAAATATCGCCTCAGAGGTAACGGGAAAAAAACCAATTAAAAGAGTCTTACCATCTTGGTTTGTGAAAATATTCGCTCCAATAGCCGAAATTTGGTACAAGATAAGAAAAAAGACTCCGCTATTTACAAAATGTGCTATTTCAACAGTCGATAGTAAAGATCGTTTTTCACACGATAAGGCAAACAAGGAGTTGGACTACACAAATCGTGATATCAAAGACACAATTAAAGATACATACAATTATTTACAAAGATAAGCTTCATAAATTAGCACTAAAAAAGCTCACTGATGTAAGGATGTTATTTAGTTTTCAAAAAATACTCTCAAAAATATAAAGAAAAGTCTTGTCAAATATAACCACTGAATTCATCTAATGAAAACCCTCCTTTATCGTACCATTTCTGGTCCAATAAACGGGGGGAATTTCAGTCATATGGTGCCCGCGGCCGGAGTCGAACCGGCATGGCTCTAAACCGATGGATTTTGAGTCCATTGCGTCTACCAATTTCACCACGCGGGCATTATTGCGCTGTGATTATTATATAAAGAATAAGGAAAAACTCAATCTATTTTTTATAAGCGATAAGGCAATAGAATGACGCATTTAGATTGTTGTTTGTATGATAGGTGCAATATAATCCAATAAAAGAGAAATTTTTTTAGTATTTACTTATGAGTATAACTAATAAGGAATTGAAAATAATGGCCAAAGAAATTAGAAATGGCCAAATGTCGAGTTTTGATCCTTTTTACGAAGCCATAAAACGCGTTATCTTCTTCAATATTTATAGTTATGTCAAGCATCACAAAACAGCAGAAGACCTTCTGCAAGATACTTATGTCGCTTTTCTAAAATCTGCTAATAGTATCGATTAACCAACTCAAGAAGAAATAGTTGACTTCATCATCGTGGAATAAATCCCCCCTCGAAAAGGCTAGGCCAAATATTGACCTAGCCTTTTCTTTTACCCTAATAGTTTTAAAATATCTGCTTCAATCGCTAAGGGCTTAAATGGTGGCTCATATCGATTAATTATATTGCCATTACGATCCACGAGAAATTTCGTGAAGTTCCAAGCGATTTTCTTACCTGGTTCAACTGGTGAGTTATCTTTTAGATATCGGTAGAGAGGGTGCTCATTTTTACCATTGACATTTATCTTTTCAAATTGAGGGAACTTGATTCTCCAAGTTAGTACACAAGCATCGTGAATTTCTTCGGAAGTTCCGGGAGCTTGTTTTAAGAATTGGTTACAAGGAAAATCGAGAATTTCGAATCCCTTGTCGTTATATTTCTTATAGAGCTCCATTAATTCATCATATTGAGGAGTAAAACCACATTTTGTGGCCGTATTTACAATCAGCAAAACTTTGCCTTTAAAATTTGATAATGGGACTTCTTGTCCTTTGTAATCTTTCATAATATAGTCATAAATCATAAATCATTTACCTTCTTTCTATTAAAGTATAACAAAATGATTAATTATCGCCTTTTGAAACGCTCATAAAAAGAAAATCCCCTTGATAGTTTGTTCTAATAATCCAAATTAAGGGGATAATTTCATTTTTGTTGGCGCGCTTGATGCGATTCGAACGCATGACCTCAACCTTCGGAGGGTTGCACTCTATCCAACTGAGCTACAAGCGCAGTAATTATAATTATATACAATCTATTTCTAGGCAGTGAGTTTATGTCTCCGTGCAATAAAGAAAAATCCACTCAATGAAAGCAAAACTTGCGAGGGCAAATAAAAAAGCCAAGCAAAGTTAAAATTAACAGAGAGAAGACTATTAGTGAAATGATCAGAAGGAAGCTGCAAAATATCGACTAAATAGCCAAAACCAATAAAGAAATCGCACCCTAAAAACAACAATAGACCAAGGGCCAAGAAAAGATGGGAACGGACATGAATGAAACTAAAGACGATATTGACCAGTAGTTGAGAGAAGTAGAATAAGGAAATAAATACCAAATAATTAAAGGAAGATTGAAGAACAACTAATGCCGCTACTTCAAGAACAATAAGCAGTGCTGCCCTAATAGCTAAATTAATCCATAGTTCTCGCTTAGATTTCTTCACCAATTGAATGGCGACAAGATAGCAGATTTGGCAGAGACTAAAAGAAGTCATCGCTAAACTTTGAAAAGTTAAGTTTAGATGAGGACTGAGTAGAACCAGAAATGTATCCGCGATAAGAGTAAAAAATAACGCTAATAAGATGAATAAATTGAAATTTGTTTTCTTTCTTAAAAAGACAATTAATCCAGTGATAAAACACAAACAAATCCCAATATATTCAAGAATATAAATATTCTTGGTAAAAGGAACGAACTCAATGAATGAAAATAAAACTATTTCCGCAATAAGAAAAAGGGGAATATAGACAGTTGTTAATATATCACTTCTTTTCGTCATATTATTGGTTCGTTTTTAACGTCCTAAGGTAGTTCTGACGAACAACGTGACAAACTTTATTAATTCCAAAACCAATCCAATAAAATATCGAAGCAATTGAACAGAATCCCAATGCGTAAGTCAATAAAAACACTGGATAAGGAACGCTGGCATAAATATTAGTGAGAATAGGAAGGTGATTTCCAAATTTTTGACTGATGTAAAACATATTGAATGTTTCATTAACAAATGATGGAACAATGTAGTTCAAGCTTAACGCTATCAAAAGAAAAATGCTAAAAATAACAAAGCTTCCAAGCCAGAATTCAAGATTTAATGATTTACGATAATAAGTGAGTAAGAAAACACCCACTACTATTTGTAATCCGTGATGAAGCATAGTTTGAATATTGATGCCAATTATGGGAGTGAAAACATCATTTGGATAGGCAAAGACAACAAGACCGCCAAATAGGCCGAATAAGGCAAGATATCCAAATAATGAATCACGAATTTTGCTTGGTTTTAAGAAACCAGCAATAATCATGACATACATTGGAGTGGAACAAAGCTGCAAAGGAAAGGCATACCATTGATAATCAACAATGAGATTGTTACTTGCATCCAATCTGAATGTAAAGATCAACTGCTTATATATTTCAAATAGAATCATAATTCCGCCGCAGACAAGTAAAACAATACGTAATGTCTTTTCATTGTGATGATGGTTAGCAAGAACAATCGCTCCAATACAAGCAATAATCAACAAACCAACAAAAAGTAAATGGAACCATCCATAGCTAGGGGGAGTATCCATTCCTAAAGAAAAGAAGCGAATAATATTTTTTAAAAAATCCACTGAGATATCCTCCAGTTAATATAACGAATCAACCGCAACCGATTATACTCTATTGCTTAATAAAAGCAAGCCCCAGCAGATTTTGGGGTTTACAGAAATAGATAATTGATAAATTAATAGCGCCAGGCTAGATTAAATTTCTAATTGTCCTTTGTAGACACTCATGCCGCCTAAGATATTGGTAACATTATAGCCTTGTTTATCAAGATAACGAGCCGCTACATCGGAACGGGCTCCAGAATAACAAACGACATAATAGTGACTATATTTATCTAATTGATTAATGTTCTTAAGAAAGGTAGACATCGGTACATTAAGTGCACCTGGGATGTGCCCTTCCTCAAATTCATAATCTTCTCTAACGTCAATGACATTAGCTTTTTCTTTTTTGATGGCTTGTTCAAATTCCATCATCGTAATAGTTGCAAACATATTTATTTTCTTTCCATTCTTCCATAAATTCCGTAAGAGCCATCGAGATTATAAACATCATATCCGTGAGCTCTTAAAATGCGTTCAGCATTATAGCTTCTTGTTCCAGACTCACAATAAGCGACAATCTTCCGATCTTTTGGTATCTCATGATATCTTTGATATAGTTCACTAATATCGATATGAATTGAGCCTTCAATATAACCATGAGAGAGTCGCTCTAATTCACTTCGCACATCAAGGAATAAAACTCCTTCTTTTTTTAGATTTTCAATGTCATACCATTGGTAAGTCTTAGACAAACCAAGGATGACATTTTGAGCGACGTAACCTGCCAGATTTACGATATCTTTTGCACTGCTAAATGGCGGAGCATAGGTTAATTCAAGCTCTTGTAAATCAGTTACTTTCATCTTTGCTTTTATGGCAGTAGAGATAATATCAATTCGTTTATCAACACCTTTTTCTCCCACTGCTTGTGCACCTAAAATCATTTCGCTATCTGGATTAAAAATGACTTTTAAGTTAATGAGAGTAGCACCAGGATAATAACCAGCGTGATCATTAGCTTCAAGATGTATCACTCGATAATTCTGACCTTTCAATTGCCTTTCGTTTAAACCAGTAGAGGCAAGGGTCTTATCAAATACTCTTACAATAGCAGTCCCAATTGAGCCGCGATTAGTAACTGGTAAACCACTAAGAATATCCGCTAATTGGCGACCTTGTCTATTGGCAGGGGATGCTAGAGATATTAGAGCGTCTTGACCATTAATTTGATTCTTTACGATAATTGCATCTCCAACAGCATATATATCAGGACTTGACGTCAGATATTTCTCATCAACAACAATTCCACTTTTAATTCCAAGCTTTAAGCCTGCTTTTGCGGCTAAATCGGTATCAGGAACGACTCCAATTGAAGCAATAATGAAGTTAACTTTGATTTTTTCTCCATTTTTTAAATGAATTTGACCATTGTCAATTAATGTTATCTCGTTATTAATAAATACCTTGACACCATTTTTGATTAAGGTTTCTTCTGCAAAGGCGGCCATCTCAGGATCAAAAGGAGTTAGTACTTGAGGAGCTTTTTCAACTATTGTTACTTCAAGTCCTTTTTTGGCAAGATTTTCAGCGACTTCAAGGCCAATAAAACCAGCGCCAATTATTAAAACACTTTTTGGATTATGCTCTTTGATAAACTTCATAATTTCATCTAAGTGAGGAATGTTCCTTAAAACAAAATGGGGTATCGTATCAATTCCATCTATATTTGGAATAATTGGCTTGGCTCCAGTCGATATAATTAGTTTGTCATAAGTTTCTTCATAAGATTGGCTATCTTTAATATAAGTGATTGTCTTATTCTGAGGGTTAATGTCCGTCACTTCACAATTTGAGCGAATCACAAGATTGAATTTCTTGATTAACTCATCTTCTCGGGTCACTAAAAGACGGGAACGACTATTGATTTCTCCAGACATGAAATAGGGAAGTCCACAGTTAGCAAAAGAGACAAAAGGTCCTTTTTCAAAAACAATAATTTCATCATCAATATTTAAGCGGCGGTAGCGATTAGCAAAGCTCATTCCTCCCGCGACTCCACCAATAACAACTATTTTCTGTTTCTTTTTCATGAGTTTTGTTCCCTTTTTTATAAAAAAATAATAACTTTTTAATGGAAGCAAAAGCAAGATATATGCTTTTTAAAATAAAATAAAAACCAGTATCATTTTAAAAATATTCTGACACTGGTAAGATATTTTTTGTCTTTAACGTACTGTAGTAGTCCCTATTTATTTTTTGCTACAAATTATTCCGACTGTAACAATACACGCCTATTTACCATCAATTTTGGTTTCGCTTATGTCAATCTATTTTAATCTTAAAATCAACCAATCATAGAAAATTGTGTTACAACTTCTTCCCTGTTTTTTCAAGCTTATACTCGGTTTTTGAAAGATTGAATGTAAAACAACTATCTCCTATGAATCTTTTTAAATAAGGAATTGTTCTTCTGTTAAAATCAAATTTTTGACCAAAATAATATTCGATTGGAGAGGTCTCAATTGACACACCCACTTCTGTTGTACTATTGGAATGTTTGCGATTCAAACAAATAATATAGCGAAATTCTTTTTCATAGGACCAGTCACTAAACTTTTTAAATAACTGATTTATCTGCAATATAAAGGAAATGGTTTTATCGTCAAAACAAGAATAAATCAATTTGAAAAAACTGGTATCCGTTTTTCTTTTAGCACTGTAATTGACGTAACCATATATACAAAAATCAATTTGCGCTTCTTTTTCTATTTTAGAAATAATATCAGGAGGATAATAACTGGTACAGAAGCCACTGTGTGAATCGCCATAGTGAGACCACATCAAAATATTGTCGTTATCACCAGTTGTGCAAAAGATTCTATAACTGTTAGAAGTAAAATCGTATGGCTTGCCAACATAATCAGCATCTAAGTCAAATGGGTCGTTAAGTTGCGATTTAGTTGAAAAATAAATTTCATTATTCTCTATAACTTTTCTTGTATATGTATACTCGTCTTTATTAATATCAAATTCTTCTTCTGATGATTTACCGAACCTTCTATATTTGAATTGAGGTTTGTTTGGCAACATAGCTATTCTCGCATAGCTAATAAAAAAACCAATGCTCTTCCCAAACCAATTAATTGATATTTTGTTAAAAGGTGATGCGTTACCATCAATAATTAGCATCGTTACTTCTTCTTCAGTAGAATTAATATCAACTTTATGGATTATTGCTTTTTCTTCAAATAAAACCGAACGCTTAGTGTACCTAGATGCTTCTGAAATAAAAATATGGGATTGTCCATCATAATCCTCGTAGGCAAAAGGCAATAAACTATCCTTTTGAGCAATTATGTTTTGCATATTTGCATTCCCTCTTGGAAAAGCGGCCATAATTATTTCTAGCCTAATTAGAGTAAGTAAAAAATCATTGAATTGCTCATACTGAATAGATTTATTTGGTCTTATTCTTGGCCAATCTAGAGTTGGAGAAACACCTTCTTCATTCAATAAAGATATTTCAACGTTTCTCAAGTCATCAATAGAAATAACATTAATCTCTTTACCAATAGGTAATCTTTCAAGAAGATTAATGATTCTTTTTGAAGTGAGATTGCAAATAAGATAAAGTCTTGAAAAATCTATCGTTCTTAGCTTAAAATTTTTCGGAAATATTATTTGTCTAAACGCTTGGAAGTTGTCTTCGCCAATATACTTAATATCAATGTATGAATTTGCTGGAATGTCCAGTCTTGCCAATCCTGTATTAGTAAAAAAATCATAATCCTCACAATCAGATATACTTTCATGAGCCATCCGTATTTTGTTAAGGATATCTCTCGTTTCTTGTTCAAATAAATTCTTACTACTATCGTTCATAATTTTCATTATATTCCAAAACGACTTGCACTTCTTTCTTTTTTGATGGATTTATAGACACATAAGGAACAGGCACCACTATGCATAATAAAGACAAGGTTATCTTTGATAAGAAACTCCCATATGAATATAACATCTGTCTTTATATCTTAGAAGAATTATGCGATAAGGGGTTTATCGATGTTTTTGAGATGACAGAAGCCATAATTCTTCTAAGAAAGAAATACAAAATGCCTGTTATAAGTATCTATGGTAAAAAAGACAATAATTCCAGCGACTAAGAAGTTAGGAAAAGAATTAATAAAAGAAGCTAGTCCAGAACATAAACTAAGAGTCTGTGCTTATGTTAGAGTGTCCACCGAAAGTGAAGAACAACTAGAATCTTTTAACGCTCAAATTGGTAGATACAAAAGAATAATACAAGAAGAATACGCGGATACATGGGAATTCGTTGGAATCTTTGCGGATACTGAATCAGGCACATCTATAGATAAAAGAGAAGAATTTCAAGACATGATGGATAAATGTCGAGAAGGACTTATTGATCTTATCTTAGTTAAACAAATGTCCAGGTTTGGAAGAAACACAATAAACACTCTTCAGGCAATATATGAATTAAGGAATCTAAGTGTTGAGGTTTATTTTGAAACCGATGAGCTATATGCATCTAATTCGAAGTTGGATTTTATGCTTACCATGTATTCCGCTTTAGCGCAGGAAGAATCTCGACAACAATCAGTAAGAGTGTCATCTGGCATCCATGAAAGAATGGAATCGGGTAATATCTCTAAAAGAGTTAGACCAATATTAGGATATAGAAAAGATACCTTTGATAAGATTTATATCTATGAACCTGAAGCTATCGCTATTAGAACAGTATTTATGCTATTTGTGTCTAATATCAAGATGCACGATGTTGATAGATTTATTAGAAGAGATTTTGCGTCGTTAAACTTTTCTAAATCATTTAGAAATAGAATGTATGAAGGCATTATCTCTAATCCAAGATATAAAGGAGATGTTGTTCTTCAGAAAACATTTAAAAGTAACTATGTTAACGGAATGATAAAAAGGAATAAAGGTGAAAGACCTATCTATATTTATGAAGGATATC
>CAYFSI010000024.1:0-14216 GCA_964345825.1 uncultured Staphylococcaceae bacterium
GAGTTGGAAGTGGGAGAGACTTCCTCTACTTACCCAAGCTATTTTACTAATGTCGTATACGCATTATTATTTCGTCGAGAAAAACGATAAGCGCGTGGTTATTGATGTCGCGGTTAATCTCGCGAAAAAATATATCGATATCAAACAGTCACAATTCATCAACGCAATATTAGATGGGGTTCTCAAATAATGGATGTCGAGAGAATTATTTACTCTGTAAATGATATCAATCAGTATGTCAAAGCAGTCTTATCCCAAGATGCAAAATTAAAATACATTCTAGTTAAAGGTGAGATATCAAATTTCAAAAATGGTGCGGCAGGGCATCTTTATTTTTCTTTAAAAGATCAAAAATCCTTGATTGGAGCCGTGATGTTTGCTTCTTCTGCCTCTCATCTCAATTTTCAGCCTAAAAATGGCGATGAAGTCATTGTCTTAGCCTCTTTAGATGTCTACGCTGTTAGAGGCACTTATCAATTGATGTGCTATGAAATGCAAGAAGTTGGTGCTGGAGCAATTCTTGTCGAACTAGAAAAACTGAAAAAGAAACTGCAAGCCGAAGGCTTATTCGATGCTTCTCGCAAAAAAGAAATCAATATCTACCCAAATTCAATTGGAGTTATTACTGCCCCCAATAGTGCTGCTATTAAAGATATTCTAGCCAATATCAAGCGCCGCTATCCTATCGCTGATATCTATGTCTTCTATAGTGCTGTCCAAGGCGATAACGCCATCAAAGAAATCCTTCGAGCTTTTGAAGAATCACAAAAATATCCTTTGGATACCCTCATCATCGGTCGTGGAGGAGGATCAAGTGAAGACCTAAGCGCCTTTAACGATGAAAAAATTGTCAGAGCCGTGGCAAATAGCCGGATGCCAGTTATCTCTGCTGTTGGTCATGAAATAGATACTACTTTAGTAGATTACGTCGCTGATAAGCGTGCCAGCACTCCAACTGGTGCTGCTGAACTAGCCACTGTTGATAGACGTGAAATAGAGCAGCATTTCCAATATTGCTTAGATGACATGAAAAGCGCTATAGTTGAGAAACTCAACGATATGAGAGAGAATATCATTGATATCAAAGAACTCTTGAAAGACACCTTATCTGATAAGTTGAATTACTTAGAGCAAGAAATAAAATGGCGAAAAGAGCAACTTAATGCTCTTAATCCAACCAGTATCCTCAATAGAGGATATTCCATTACCTTAAATGAAAAAGGACAAGTGGTGGATGATGTCAAAAAGGTCAAACAAAATGAAACCATTACTACAATCGTAAGAAATGGAACAATAGTCAGCACTGTTAAGCAGAGTGAGGAAGAAAAAAATGAAAGAAAATCCAATTAGATTCGAAGAAGAATTAAAAAGACTCGATGAAATCGTTTCCAAGATCTCATCAAAAACTTTACCACTCGAAGAAAGCCTAAAACTTTATCAAGAAGGACAGGAAATCATCACTAACCTCAGCAAGGTGTTAAAAGAAGCAGAAACAAAAGTAGAAAAAGTAGTGGATATCAAATAAAAATTAATTTTGCTAGTAGTAAATTAGTAGAAAAATAGTAGAAATGAAACAAAAAAATATTCAGCATATTGATTTATCAAAAATACAAAATCCAGATTTTTTGAAAGATCTTTCTTACAAAGAATTGGATGTTTTAAGCGATGACATTTCCAAGCATATCATCCAAGTAACTTCTAAAAATGGTGGTCACTTGTCTTCTAATCTGGGAGTCGTGGATGCCACCATTGCCTTATGCCGTGTTTTTGATTTTACCAAGGATCGGCTGGTTTTTGATGTTGGCCATCAATGCTACACCTATAAGTTATTAACAGGTCGTTCTTTAGAACGTTTGAGACAAAAAGATGGGACTGCTGGATACCAAGATGTTAAAGAATCGATTTATGATCACTTTGAAGCTGGCCATAGTTCAACATCTATCAGTGTCGGCGTTGGTTTAGCCACTGCTCGAGATTTGAAAAAAGAAAAATATGATGTTGTATCCTTTATTGGCGATGCTTCCATTGTCAATGGTCTATCCTTTGAAGGCTTAAATGATGCAGGTCAAAATAATCATAAAATGATTATCGTTTTAAACGATAATAATATGTCCATTTCGAAACCTGTTGGTGGATTATCCAAAGTGTTTCGCCGCTTTTCCACTTCAGCTTTCTATCGCCGTTCCAAACACTTCTTCCAACGATTGATGTTAGGGAACCGACTCGGAAGAAAAATGTATTCCATTGGGGTGACCTTTAAAAACTGGTTTAAGAGACACATACTAAGGATTAATATTTTTGACTCCTTTGGCTTTTCTATTATTGGACCAGTTGATGGACATAACATAAAGGCGGTCGAAAAGGCTCTTCTCCGAGCCAAAAGGACCGATAAGTCGGTGGTTGTCTTTATTAAGACAATTAAAGGAAAAGGCTACAAATTGGCCGAAGAAGATGAAAAGGGTTTATGGCACGGAGTGCATGTCTTCAATCCTGACACTGGTGAACAGATGTATGAAAATGGGACTGGTTGGTCTCAAATCTATAACGATTACCTCGTCGAAGCAATGAAAGAACACGAGAACGCGGTGACCATCGTTCCAGCAACTGGTTATGGTAGTCATCTTTCAGAAGTGTTTTCCAAATTCCCAGATCGATGCATTGATGTCGGCATAGCCGAAGAACACGCAGTGACAATGGCGGGAGGTTTGTCCATCAGTGGATTCCACCCCATTATTTCGATTTATTCGACTTTCTTGCAGAGAGCATATGATCAAGTTAATCATGATTTAGCGAGGGTTGAACTCAATGCGACGTTTTTAATTGATCGCAGCGGTTTAGTAGGAAAAGATGGCAATTCCCATCAAGGAATCTTTGATCAATCTTTCTTAATTGGTATGCCAAACACTGTCGTGACCATGGCGTCAACCCCTGAAGAAGCTCGCGCCTTGTTAGAAGAATCATTCAATAAGCATGGAGTTTTCTGTATTCGCTATCCCAAAGAGAGGGTTTTCCACTATCATCAGCCGATGGAAACCACCACCATTCCCTTCGGGAAATGGAAAAAAGAGCTAAGTGGAGATAAAATTGCTATTGTCGGGGTTGGTCCAGAGGTTCACAAACTCAAACAATTACTTGAAGAAAACAATATTTCGCTTGCTTTATTCAATGCCATTTATCAAAAGCCAATTGACTTAGACGCTGTTAACGAATTATTGGCATATGAAAAAATCATCATTTACGATCCGTACGCGACCGAAAATGGTTTTTCTCAATCTTTAGCTTTGGAACTAATGAAAAGAAAATACAAAGGCGAAATTATTATCAAAGCTATTCCTGTTGTCTTTGTTAATCATGCATCAATTGAAGAACAAAAAAAGGAATTCTCTTTGCTTCCTGAAGACATTATCAAAATTATCTAGTTTTGGTTAACATAATCTAATACATCGTTTACAATATTCTCATAGATGGGCAAAGTTATCGTTCACATTGATTTAAATGCCTTCTTTGCTCGCGCCGAGGAAATTCGCGATCCGAGTTTAGAAGGAAAACCTGTCGCTATCGGTCATGATGGGCGTTCAGGCATTGTTTCAACTTGTTCTTACGCGGCTCGAAAATTTGGAGTGCATAGTGGCATGCCAATGTTCATGGCCAAAGAACTGTGCCCTAACTTAATCATTAAACACGGCGATTATCGCTATTATAGTGGCTTGTCCCGCTTGTTTTTCAAATTTGTGAAAAGATATACCCCCCTTGTCGAAATAGCTTCCGTAGACGAGTGTTTTGCTGATTTCACCGAAGTAGTGAAAAAAGTGGATGATGTTCCAGCGTTTTTTCTAAAAATGCAAAATGAACTATTTCGCAAAACCCAACTAAAATGTTCAATCGGAGTGGCAACCACAAAATTCTTAGCCAAAATGGGAAGTGATTATCAAAAGCCGATGGGCCTTACTTTTATTCGTAAGCGTGATATTCCTTCTATTTTATATCCTCTCGCGATTGAAAAAATGTATGGAATTGGCAAAAAGACCGCTCCCAGGTTGAAAAGCATTGGAATAAACACAATTGGAGATCTCGCTATTCGATGCGAGAACAATGATCCTGATTTAATTAATATCATGGGAAAGTTTTACCAAGTTATCAAAGATTGGATTAACGGACGTGGCTCTGATGTGATTGTTTCTGAACCTGAAGAACAAAAATCAATCGGCAATTCTTCAACTTTTTATCACGATACGAATGATTTTAATGAAATTAAGCAAATGTTTGGGGAATTAGCCAAAGAAGTTTCTTCGCGAGCGATTAAAGATAATAAGATGGGAACAACCGTTCAGATTGTCGTTAAAGAAGCTGACTTTGTTGTTCATAACAGGTCGCTGACTTTTGACAATCCGACGAATGACTACAAGCAGATACTTGATATTGCTCTTAAACTATATGAAAAGAATTTCCTCTCGATGACTATTCGTCTTGTGGGAGTCACATTACAAAATCTAATCGATCCCAGAGACATGGCCATTCAAATATCGCTTTTTGATTTTGAAAAAGCTGAAGAAGATAACCGCACTCGATTGCTGATCAATGAATTGAACCGTCGGCTCAAGAAGGATTCCTTGATGCGAGCTTCCGAAGTTAATGTCAAAGAAAAGAAGTAATAATTATGGATATTAAAGACGCTATTGAACTATATGAGCAGTATATTCTCGCCGAGAAGGGATTATCGACTCTGACAGTAAAGTCCTACTTAGAAGATTTGAAACAATTTTTTGCTTTTTTTAATCAGCGAAAAAAAGTTGAAAACTTGCTAGGTACTGATTTGCTCGACTTTCTCCGTTATGAGTTTTCAATTGGCTTGTCGGCCTCCACAGCTTTAAGAAGACTTTCTTCTACTAAGAGTTTCTTTGTTTTTCTAAAAACCGAAGGTTATCTTCAAGATGAAATACCCAAAATTGAAACTCCAAAGAAGCCTGAGCATCTACCTCACTGCCTTTCCATCGAAGAAGTTGAACATCTTTTAGAGATGCCAAACACCGAGAAACCAGAAGGCATTAGAGACCAAGCTATGTTAGAGACGATGTATGCGACCGGTCTTCGAGTTAGCGAACTTCTCAATCTCGAAAGAGGAAAAGTGAATCTCAAATCTGGGGTGGTCACTGTTTTTGGCAAAGGAGCCAAGGAAAGAAAAGTACCCCTTGGAGACTACGCCATTGAATGTATCGCCCGTTACCTCGATGAAGTGCGATGCAAAAACAAAGGTAGAGATAGCAAATTTCTATTTCTAAATAGATATGGTGAACCATTGTCTCGGCAGTTCTTTTTTAAGCAAGTGAAAAAGTATGCTGAGTTAGCAGGAATTGAAGTATCCATTTCGCCTCACACCCTTCGCCATTGCTTCGCGACTCATTTACTAGAAAACGGGGCGCAACTTGTTGCGGTTCAGGAGATGCTCGGTCATGCTCATATCGCTACTACGCAGATATATACTCATGTCTCCACAAAGAGGATTTTGAGCGCTTATGATTTGTATATGAGGAAAAAGTAATTTATAATAACTACGGTCAACAAGGAGAGATCTTATGGCGCATAAATTTAAAAGAATATTTTTGATAGTTGCCGACTCTGTCGGCATTGGAGCCGAACCTGATGCAGAAAAATACGGGGATGCTGGTAGCAATACTCTCCTCCATATTTCGCAAGGAGTTAACGGATTAAACATCCCTACTTTGAACGCGATGGGAATTAATGACCTAGCTCCAATTGTGGGAACGACAAAAGTTAAGCACCCACACTCATATGCCACAACTGCTCGCGAAGAAAGCAATGGCAAAGACACGATGACTGGTCACTGGGAGATGATGGGTATTTATACCGAGAAGCCTTTCCAAACCTTTACTGACACTGGCTTTCCCCCTGAATTAATATCCGAGCTCGAAAAGAGAACCGGGCATAAAATCATTGGCAATTACTCCGCTTCCGGAACTGAGATTTTAAAAGAACTTGGTGAAGAGCAGATGAGAGATAATTCTCTCATTGTCTATACCTCTGCTGACAGCGTTTTACAAATCGCTGCTCACGAGGGAGTAACCGGTGTTCCAGAGTTATACCGTTGCTGTGAAATTGCTCGTGAGTTATGTATGAGACCTGAATGGATGGTTGGACGTATTATTGCCAGACCATTCATCGGAACAAATGCCTCTAATTTTAAGAGAACTCCAAATCGTCATGATTTAACTTTAAAACCAGAAAAGCCAACGGTGATGAATATTTTAGAAGATAACGGCTTTATGACCACCTGTATTGGCAAAATCGGTGATATCTTTGATCAATATGGCGTCGTTAAGACCCAAAAGACCATTAGCAATGAAGATGGAATGGACAAAACCATTAGCCAAGCCAAATCGTTCGATTTTACTGGCCTCTGCTTTGTCAACTTAGTCGAATTTGATTCGGAATATGGCCATCGTCGTGATGTTCCTGGATACGCACAAGCCATTGAGAGATTCGATCTTCGCTTAAAGGAACTAATTGGAGTCCTCAAAGAGGATGACTTATTAATTGTCACTGCCGATCACGGAAATGACCCAACATGGCCAGGAACTGATCACACCAGGGAAAGAGTTCCACTTATTATGTACTCCAAGTCTTTCACCAAAGGACGTCATATCGAAGAGAGAAGTTCGTTCGCTGATATGGGAGCAACAGTCCTGAAGAACTTTAAATTAACTAAGCCAAGCAATCTAATTGGCACACCAATCGACGAAATATTCGAATAATATTAATCAGTATTATAAATAAGTAGGGCGCCTACTTATTTTTTTATCTATTTTTGAAACTTTTTGAAACTTAATGGATAACTAAAGTATATTAGGAGGAACTTTATTATGAGTGACCAGAATTACTACGGTAGTGGAAAGTACCGTTGGACCGATAATTTTGACTTTGATGATCGAGCTGTACCAGGCAAGATCATCGGCAGAAAAGAGCAACTAGATTGGATTAAAAGACAACTGGAATATTCGACCTTTTCAGAAAAGTACAAGCTCCGTTATGATTTGAGAAGAGGAGAAATATTAGAATTTGATTGGGGAATAAATGTTAATGCAGAATTTTCTAATCGCCATTATGGAGTCGTATTGGCGGATTCGGGAGAATATAATCCATTAGTTATCGTTTGCCCTTTAAAATCTAATAAAAATGGTGGTCATCCACGAAGCGATGTTGATCTTGGAATCATACCATGCTTAAAAACCACGCATAGCACATTGGCTGTCATCAATCAAATACGGTCTGTTGACAAATTGCGAATCTACACAAAATGTGCGATTGGACATGAGGCACAATTCAAAGAAAATGATGATGACATTAGTTTTGTATATAGGTTAGATGGAAAGAAACTAGATCTAATAACTCAAGCGTATATAAACATACTTACGATAGATAATACCTTCAAAAGTGGTGTTTAGTGTTAGTAGTTTTCTAGTAGATATTTTATACAAATAATCTGTGGAAAACTTACTTATTTATCAAATCATCATTTTTGCTTTCTATATATCGGTATAAAAATAATGCTGATATTATCTTATAATAAATATTAAATGGTTAACATAACGGAAATTATGCGAAGTGGTATCATACGTTAACATATTTGAACATATGGCCACTACTAGAAATGTGAGCTGCTCAAATGCCTATCCGATATTCCTGAATATCATTTTATGCTATTTTAGCTATTTAATTAGGTTAAAGATAAGCACGACTCTTATCTTGTTTAAAACAACATTCATTGAACCATGCATATTTATAAAGACTAATTAGACATTTCGAATAATTACGATCGAATTTTTTTGACATCGCATAATTCTAATTTAAAAATAAAAAGATAGCCGTGGTCCGAAACTTAATTCGGCTCATTACGCGCGCTATCCCTACCAATATTGAGCCAAACTTTAGAATGACAATCAAGAAAGAAGTCAAAATTTTTGAAATTATCATTTCAAATAAAAAGATGGCGTTTCCACCATCGCGTAATTTAGTTTTGACTTAGAATTAGCTTAAGTAATAATCAAAACAGCTTTGCGTTAATCTGTTGTTAATGTTTTTGCCACTCTCTTCTAAAAACTTTTTATTTTCACTCAAGACCAACTTAAATCCATCGTCGATATCTTCCATAATCGCATCAATCATGTATTTTGAATCATAATTCCTACTAGGATCGATTTTATCGGCGGCATAGATAACTTTACCCATATGGTCCATTTTCGCGTTGCCTGTCGCGTGAAATGCAATTGCTTTGATAATTGAGCGGTTTTGAATATTAAAATCAGTCTTTGCGATATAAGAGCCTACAAATTGATGAAAAGAAAAATTTGGCATATCCAAATATCTACGATAATGTTTTTCCATTATCTTGTGGTCATTATGTTCTTTTCCAATGTCATGAAGGAAACCAGAAATATAATATAAGTCCCTGTTTCTAAGGTGATGCTTCTTAGCAATTTCATAAGCTAAATTTGCGACCGCCTTGCTGTGATCATATCTTTTAGGTTTCAGATAAGATTTTATCTTCTTTATATAATAAAGTTCGTTTTCTTCGATATATTTAATGACTTTTTCATCCAATTTTAAGGAGCGAAAGGAACGGATGTCGCTCGCACTGATTTCCACCATTCTTCCTGGAACCATCACCATATTGTATTTTTTAATGTTCTCTTTGTTTAATTCAATGCTTGGACGAGACATGAAAATAATCTTGGCCATCTTTGATAGTTTTAAAGCTTCTTTCCATCGATGAAATTCGTTGACTTGATCACCACCGATAAGATAGAAAAGTTGATCTTGAGGATATTTTTTTTGAAAATATCGAACTGTGTCGATGGAATAGTTTTGTTCTTTTCCGCTACTGACTTCGAATAAATCAATACTGAAACGTTTATATCCTTGGATGGATAATTTAATCATTTCCACCTTATTTTTGATGGGAGCAGATTCCTCTTTCCATATCGAAATCGGAGAAGGCACAAAAATGACATCAGCATCAAAATGTTTTGAGGCTAGATGTGCCATATTGATATGACCAAGATGAATCGGATCAAACCCTCCACCGAAAATGATTTTATTCATGTTATTTCTTAAATTGAATGACTGGTTTTTCTTTATTCCTACGGAACAATACAATGACTTTTCCCACTACTTGAACGACATCAGCTTTAAGCTGAGTGGATAATTCTAAAGCGAGAGCCATAATTGAAGAGTTGGCTCCTTTTAAAATATCAACTTTAATTAGTTCTTTAGCAACGAGAGCTTTATCCAACATGTCAATAAGTGTATCGCTAATCTCGCTTTTACCGACTTGATATCTGGTGGTTATTTTTTCCGCCATCGCCCTCAATTGCTTTTTTTCGCTTGCTGTTAACATATTTTCATCTCAACTTTCCTAAATACTCTTTTAAAGCTGCTCCCTTGGGGAACATAACGCGAATAACCTGTCCTTTGGCCACGAAAGAGACCCAGCAAAGTCCAGCGATACCAATATCGTGTACTTTACCATCTTTTTCCATGGTGTAATCAAATAAATCATAATCAGTGAAGGTGCTAAATCTTGAACTGACTGGTCTTAAAAACTTTTTATCGAAGTTTTCCACCATGGTTTCGCGAGCTTTTTTAGACAAAACTTTTTTTGATTCCACCATCTCTGCAGTGTAAACTTTAAAAGTTGTTGGTTTGCCACTAATTAATTCAAAACTTGCAAGCGAACCAATTAGTAATGTTTCGCCAGGTGAGAGGATTCTCGTCGCAGTTTTGATTTCTTTTTTTGGTGTGATAATTTTTTGAACATCTTTTTCAACTTTGCCCAAGGTGGAGGTGACTAAAGAAAAACCTGGGACTTCATAGAATGAAGCCGAATTTGAAAGAGGTATCTCTAATAATTTTATTGATGTACCAGGGTAAATTTCAGTTTTTATAGCTCGGCGGGTATTGTTCTTATAAAATTTGAGCATTCTGTTTATGAGAGTGGTCTTTCCTGAAGTGTAAGAACCAATCATATAAACATCGTGTCCAGCCCTAACCTCAGAGAGATTATCTAACATATTTTTGACATCGATATTATCAGTGTTGCCGAATAGCACAACTCCGTATGGAGTTAGACCAAATTCCATAAAACGCTCGTTTATGAAAGTTTTTAGTTGTTCTTTTTTTGCGTTTCGTGGGAATAAGTCAAATTTTGTGCCTGCAACAATGACTTTCAGTTGCTTAATCTTGTTAACTACATCCGGATTTAATGTTCCATTAAATGAGAATAAATCGACAACCCAAATAATCACAGCATCGGTCGCCACGGCATCATCAAGTATCTTGAGAATTTCTTCGTCGGCATCTCGCTCCAACATACCAGTGTTGATAGCCTTCATTTTTTCATAGCAACTTAAACAATAAAGAACTTCTTTTTCGGCGTTAGGAGCTAACAAATGACTTTTGCCGATGTACCCCTTTTCGTTTTCTTTAATGCTTTGCAATACTTCACCGCAGTGATAACATCGCATTACTCTTTTAACTTTTCCCATAAAAAGTCCTCCAATCTGGTAATTTTCCCTTTTTCTTTAGGCTTCTTCGAAGTGGAATATCGATTAAACGATTTAATCTAGTAGTCCATTGGTCCTCATTAACTATTTTATCAGTTAATATGGCATTAATGTCAGCAGCATTCGCCGCTCCAATGTCAGTCATTAGCTGGTCTCCGATAAGCATGACTTTGTCATGTTCGATGCCGGAAGCCTTTAAAAAACGATTTATTTTTCTTGCAAAAGGCTTCATCGCGCTGCTAATACATTCAACTTGAAGGAAGCGTGCGTATGTTTGAACTCTCTTCCCTTTATTGTTAGAAACAATGATTGGAATTATTCCATTTTCCCTTAAATCTTTAATCAAATTGATAGCAGGTAATGTCGGATAATAGATGCGATAAGAGTCAAGAGTATTGTCTAGATCAATCAATAAGTATTTTATTCCCATTTGAGAATAAAATGGTATCTCAATATCGTAGATTGATTTTGCATGAGCAAAGACTTTTCTTCTAATACACATAAATATCACTTTTATTTTATATTAAAAATAATAGAGTTCCTAGTAATACGAATAAAATGTCATTTCAAATCGGATTTATGACAAGAAATTATGGTTGTAACCTTCAAAATAAAATACTAAAAAACTACTAATAAAATACTGATATTTTATTGAACATACGAAGTATGTTATTCTTCATCATCAAAAATAGATATCTGTTCAAATGTTCCCGATTCATCCTTCATTGTTTTCTCGGATGAATCTTCATCACTTTTATCCACAATTGGGGTTTTATTTTGCTTGATTTCTTTTTGGATAATCGGATGAGAAACTGAATCTTTATTAATTGAATCTAAAGAGTCATCAATAACATATTCGATTCTAGTGTTACTCGGAATTGATATATTCTTTTTTGCATACTTGTTTATATCTGTTAGATATAAGTCCTCAACTTTGTATGAGAAAATGCTCTGATTGTTTAACCATAAGTTCACAATATAATCATCGCTGATCTGATTTTTTGCTTTTAAGGATGAAACAATGTGATGAATATCACTCTTAAAACATGGCATGATTTGCATTGGCTTACCGAGTCTTGGCGTACGCGAGACTTTATTAGGATCGAGTACGCGCTCATGACCTTTGTCTGTGAAGATGAGAATTTTTGCTTTTTCTTCTCCATCAAAAGCGAACAAACTTATAGTTTGATTTTTTCCTAAACCAGTAACTGACTTAACACCACTGGCTTTTGAACTTAAAATTGATAAATCATTTTCGTTAAAACGTGTGGCGTAACCATCATTAGTGAGAACAAGTAAATCGCTATTACCGGTCAACACTTGTATTCCTACCACTTCATCACTGCTTAAAAGGCGCATGTAGCGAGAAAGACGTGGTCGTGAGTAGAAATCTAGCGAAGTGCTTGCCATTCGTTTGATCTGGCCAAAGCGACTTAATGATGATAGATAGATATCTTCTCTCAATTTGCTAACGGCGATTGCTTTGATAATCTTCTCTCCGGCCCCAAGAGTTACAAAAGTATTAAGATGAGTACCTTCATTTTTCCACTTTGTTTCATTTATTTTATGAACTGGAATGCTGGTATAGTTGCCCAAATTGGTAAAGCAAATTAAATAATCGGTAGTAAAAGCTTCTCCGGCACTAACGAGACAGTCGCCGCTTTTTAAACCAGGCAAAGCATCAGTTCCTGAGCCTTTGAACGACTTGATGGATGAGCGCTTGATATAGCCATCTCTTGTGACAGCAACAATGACATTTTCTTTGGCGATTAAATCGCGTTTATCAATTGGCTCAATCTCAATTTTTCCTTCAACGGCGGTTCTTCTATCGTCTCCGTATTTTAAAGCTATTTGTTTTAAGTCTTTGATTAAAACACGATTCAATTTATTAGGATCTTCAAGAATTTCATTGAGACGAGAAATGTCTTTTTCTAACTGAACCTTTTCCTTTTCGAGAACTTCCTCATCGGTGTGGCTCAATTTGTATAATGGCATGGTGACAATCGCTTCCGCTTGTTCATTTGAAAAGCCAAAACGCTTGCATAGATTAACTTTCGAATCATTTTTGTCTTTGCTTTTGCGAATGATATCAACGACTTCATTGATTGATAAAGAAGCGGTGATTAGCCCAACAACGAGATGCAAACGATCAGTAAATTTTCCTAAATCAAAATTACTTTGACGAGTAATAACTTCGACTTGATGGGCTATATAAGCATCGACAAACTCAATTAAAGATAAAGTTCTTGGTCTGCCATCGACAATGGCGACCATATTAGCAGAATAAGAAGAAAATAACGAAGTTTTCTTCATTAAGTATTTTAACAGAAGATCAGCTCTAGCATCTTTTTTGCAATCAACAACGATTCGAATGCCTTTCCAGTCGCTTTCATCACGCACTTCTAACAAACCATTAACTGACTTAGAGTGGATGATTTTATCAATTTCATAGACTAATTGAATTTTAACGACTTTATAAGGAATCTCGGTGACAACGATTTGTTGAAGATCTTTTGTCTTAACGATTTCTGCTTTAGCAGAAACCTCTATTCTTCCTCGACCAGTTGTATAGATGTTTTTCAATCCCTCTGATTCAAAAATTATTCCACCACCAGGGAAATCAGGTCCCTTTACAAAATTGAGCAAATCCTCAGTTGTAGCGGTTTTATGGTTGATTCGATAAATAATCGCTTCGATTACTTCTCTGAGATTATGTGGAGGTATCTCAGTTGCCAAAGCAACTGCAATGCCTTCTGTTCCGTTGACCAATAAATTGGGAAAGCGACTTGGTAAGACAATTGGTTCTAATTCAGTGTCGTCAAAATTGAGCTGCATTTCGACGGTGTTTTTATCGATGTTTTTTACTAGTTCATTACTTAATTCACTGAGACGAGATTCAGTGTATCGATAAGCAGCAGGAGAGTCTCCATCAATTGATCCGTTGTTTCCTTGAAAATCGATGAGAGGGTAGCGAACTTTCCAATCTTGACTCATTCTTGCAAGAGCTTCGTAAATTGAAGAATCACCATGGGGATGGTAAGTTCCCATTACAGTTCCCACAGTATGAGCGCATTTCTTGGTTGGCTTATTGAAAAGATTATTGCTCTTGTACATTGAGAAAATAATTCTTCTTTGGACCGGCTTTAATCCATCACGAACATCAGGAATGGCACGATCTTGAATGACATATTTTGCATAAGTGGCATAACGATCGCCCATTACATTTTCTAAAGGTTCAATCGAAATATTTTCTTTGATAGTCTCATCAACTATGACATCATTTTTCTTTGCCATATTTTATTTGACCTCCTTTAAAAAATTGTCTACTTGTCGGAAATCGACATTTTCTTCTACCCATTTACGACGAAGAACAATATCTTTACCCATCAAGGTAGAAACACGATTTTCCGCTAAAAGCGGATCTTCGATATCAACCTGAATTAAAAGGCGACTTTTTGGGTCCATGGTCGTTTCTTTTAATTGAATAGCATCCATTTCTCCCAAGCCCTTATAACGGGAAATTTTATAGCCGGAGCCTATCTTTTTCTTCGCTTCTTCTAATCCTTCATCATCCCAAGCATATTCCTGAGTAGTTTTTCCTTTATCTTCCTTGTAAACTCGATAAAGAGGCGGAACAGC
>CAYFSI010000025.1:0-13434 GCA_964345825.1 uncultured Staphylococcaceae bacterium
CATGAGGCTTTTACCGCCCTTGATAGCGGAGTTAATGTCAAAGTGACACAATCTTCATTATCTCCAATTATTAGTGGCAGTGCTTTCCACGGTCGTCCAGATGGGTCCCACACTACTTATTTCAATAACAAGGTTCCTTTCTACTACGACTATGGTGGAGATACTTCCATCAAAAATGTTCCTGGAAACCCTGACTACGACGTAGCCAGTGATTTAAGCGAACACGGCACTCACGTGGCTAGTATTATTGGTGCGAATGGTTCTTACAAAGGCATTGCTCCAAAAGTTCAATTAGCCTTAATGAAAGTCTTCACAGCTTATACTCCCACCCCAGCCGATGCCAAACTTGGTTATACTGCTGGAGTCGGTGCTTATGATGAACCAATTCTATTGGCATTAGAAGACGCTGCAAAAATTGGCGTCGACATTGTCAATATGTCACTAGGTAGCGATCTCGATGATTTCGATGGCAACACCATCGTTCAAAGTACAATTCGCGACATGCAAGAAAACGGCATCAGTGTCAATGTCGCAGCAGGCAACTCCGGAAAAGGAATGTATAAGCAAACAGCTTATGAAAACTGGTCAACCGACGCTGTCGAAACCAGTATTATCTCTTCCTACGCTAATAACACCGGCGCAACCACCGTGGCAGCTGCCCAGGCCAATTGGGAATTCTACGAAGAATGCATGTTAGTCGCTGGATCAAACGTTTCCTTCTACGATCAAGTGACCAATTATAAGAGCACCGATGGCGATGTCGTCTACACCGTAGAAAGACATTTAAGAGATCTCATCAGTGGTTCAACTACCAGTTTTGCATGGGCAAAAGTTCCAGGCTTTGGCGCGATTGCTGATTATTCTGGAATTAACGTTACCGGCAAGATTGCGGTTATTGACCGTGGCGATCTCACATTTACTGAAAAAGTAACCAATGCCACTGCAAAAGGCGCTTCGGCCGTTATCATCATTAATAATGATGCTGGCGAAACCGATTTCACCTTCCGTATGGACTTTGGTGGTTATTCTCCATCTATTCCCGTGGCAACTGTCTTATATCGTGATAAGACCATCTTTGATAACGCTCAAAGTGGAAACTTATCTATTTTAATTAATACTTTTGCTGATAATCCAACGGCTGGACAAGTAGTTGATTTCACTTCTGATGGCGCAACTGCTAATTTGGAACTCAAACCAGAAATTACCGCTCCAGGTCAAAATATCAAAGGTGCCGTTATTGAAAGTGACACCGCTTATGACTATTTGAGTGGCACATCGATGGCTACTCCAAACTATTGTGGTGCTGAAGCGCTTTTACTTTCCAACCACTTAGCTGAAAATGGATACAAAGAGTCATTGACTTCTCGTATCATGTCCACTGCTACTCCTTTAAAAGATGCCTACCGCACCAATCACACGAGTGTTCGTATTCAAGGTGCTGGTATGGTCAACGTCGCTGCCGCTAACACTTCGGCGGTTTATCTCGAAGGTTTAAATGATGCAGGAACTGAGGGAATTGGCAAGGCCAAAATTCAACTTCGCAACAACGCTGACATTAAAGCCGGCAACGTTAAGCTGTCATTCTTAGCTCATAACTCTACTGCTTCAAACGTTGTCTATAATGCTAAAGTCAGCATTTATCGTCCAACCGTTGCTTCATATGATTTAGAAAGATATCCAAATTTAACTGGTAACTATGCTTCTATTCTCGATACTTTAATCGGCGAATTTACTCAACAAGTTACCGTTGCTCCTGGTGCTTCAACCATTTCTTTAAACACATTTGCTCTTCCACAAAATGTTAAAAAGACAATCGCCCAGTATTTCGAATATGGTTGTTCTATTGAAGGGTATGCTGTTCTAACTCCTGTTGTGACATCTAATCCTACTCTTAGCATTCCATTCTATGGTTTCTATGGTGATTACGCTGCTGCTGCTCCTGTTGAACCTTTCACTTTTGAAAGAGAAGAAGGAAAAGTTTATGGCTCAGATATCGTTAATACTTTTGCTAGTAAGAGTTTGAGCCTACCTGCAGCTGATTATCGCTCTGGTTGGGTCACAGGTTATTTCCCAGACTTCGAAAGCGTTTCGATGGACAGCGTTATTTATAACGAAACCAGCATCTTTGCTTTAAAAGATTCTAGCAAAAAAACGATGACCACAGTCGGTACTAACCCCTATACAGGTGAAGTTTCAGCTGACAACATTTTCATCGGCAACAACGCTTCAAGCAATACGATGATTATTCAGCAATTCGTCACTCGTTCCGTCAGCACTAACACTATTACTTTGACAAACAAGGCCACTGATGAAGTAGTGTTGATTGACCATATGTTTGATTCTCTATTTGGCTCCAGTGAGGAAGGTTTTGAAGATTATTCACTCTATAAATCACATATCTCGGCTGATTATCTTAACAGTGGAATTATCGCTCACCGCGCTTATAGCATTATTCCTACCTATGACGTTGAGACAAAAGAGTTCTTTGAAGATGGCGAATATGAAATGGCTTTCAGTTACACTGTCGCTTCAACTGGACAAACTTATAACATCAGTTACACCATCAATATCGATTCTGGTGTTCCAACAGTAAAATCTGTTGATTCAGTCAAAAAAGGTGGAAAAATGTATCTCCGTATTCGTTATAACGAATCCAATGTTACATATGCCGCCGTCAATGGCGAACAACGCGAGGCTTTAAAAGATGATGTAAGTTCTTATGTCGATATTTTAAAAAGTGACTTTGCTGATTCAAATAAAGTTTTCTTTAAGACTTATAATTTGGCTCTATCAAATGGATATATGATTACTCATATTGATGATGATTACCATATCGCTATCGAAAATGAAACTTTGCTATTGAGCTATGATTTCACAACCGATATTACCGATAATAATCCCGCCTCCGGTTTAGTGGACCGCACATTCGCTATCACTATCAAGAAGAGCGCGACTAAAATTACTCTCGCTGATGGTATGGATGTGACAATCAAATTAACCGAGGGTTTCGATCCTGCTACTTTGAAGGTATATGATATCGATGCAAACAATGCAGAGAGCGAAGTGGATGTCACAATTAATGGCTATTATGCCACTTTCCATTCTGTTAAAGGCAATTTCCGTATGGCATCTAGCCAAGTGAAAAATCCACCCGAATATATCAATCTATCTTCAGGCGGTGGATGCGGTGGTTCAATCGCCACTACTTCCATTCTCTTATCTTCGGCTGCCTTAGTTTGTATCTTATTTGTTATTATAAAACGCCGTAAATTTACTGCTTTTGAAAAATAATTAATCAGTCATTAAAAATTGGCCACGATTCAATCGTGGTCTTTTTTTGTATAAAAAAGCCAATAAAAAAGGATACCAGAGTACCCTTTCAAATTGTTTATTTCGATGTTTTATCTATGGCGGCGATTTTTGCTTTGTACTTTTCGAGTTCAACGCTATTAGCGAGAACAAAGTGCCCAGGAATAATTTCGACGAGTGTTGGCTTTTCTTTTGAATAATCATGATCCTTATAAGGATTATAGATAATTCTTCGACGATCTTTTTCAGTCAATGGATCTGGCTTTGGAATCGCGGAGAGCAAAGCGTTGGTGTAAGGGTGAAGTGGATGCTTGAACAATTCATCACTGGTCGCTAGTTCAACGATTTCACCATAATACATAACCGCGATACGATCGCAGAAATATTTAACCACCGACAAGTCGTGGGCGATAAACAACATGGTCAAGCCCATTTCTTCCTTGAGGTTATTCAATAAGTTAATAATTTGAGCGCGAATGGAAACATCAAGTGCGGAGATTGGTTCGTCACAAATGAGAAACTCAGGGTTCATAATTAGTGCGCGGGCAATACCGATTCTTTGACGTTGTCCACCAGAGAACTCATGCGGATATCGAGAGGCGTACTCAGGAATAAGTCCGACTTTTTCAAGCACTTCCGCCACTTTCTTAGAGTTAGCGAATTTATTGTGATGGCCTTGGATTTGTAAGCCTTCTTGAATAATATCTTCAACAGTCATACGAGGATCAAGAGAATCAACAGGATCTTGGAAGATCATTTGCATTTTGCTCATCAAATACTTATCGACATGAGAGTTATCATAGGCAATTTGCTTGATGGCTTGACGTTGCTCTTTAACGATTTTGCGTAAGTTATTGCGAATCTCTTCAATCTTTGAAGCGTATTCAGTGCGGATTTCAGCGACTTTGGCTTCTCTTTCGGGAGTTTTTATCGCAACTCCGTGTTCCTTTTGCTTGCGTTCGGAAACAAGGGATGATTTCTTAGCTTTCAAGGCTTTGATTTCTTTTTCGAGTTGAGCGATTGAAGAAGCGAATTCGAGATTTTCTTTCTCAATCAGCTGAGCTTCTTCACTCTCATCATCGACAGTCGAAATAAGACGTTTAAGAGCGCTCTTGTGTTTGACTTTGGTGTCATGAACAAGACTTTTCTTTTCATTGATATCGAAAGTGACTAATTTAATCTCACTTCCTAAGCCGGTAATATCGTAAACTTCTTCAACTTTGTCTTGTTCTTCGCCTTTAAGAAGGGCGATGGCTTTACGTGCCTTAATGGTAGCAAATTTTATTTCTTTGACATTCCATCTTTTTCCTGCGGAAATGCGATATCCTTTAAAATAGATGGAGCCAGAAGTGACATTATAAAGGCGAATTAAAGAACGGCCAGTTGTAGTTTTGCCACAACCAGATTCACCGACTAAGCCGAAGCATTCTCCTTTTTTGATATCGAAGGAAATGTTGTGGACTGCCTTGGTCTTAAAGGAATTACGACCACGGCCAATAGTGAAGAATTGTTTAAGATGACGAACAGAAAGAACAATATCGTTTTCTACTAATTCGGGACGATATGATACTTTATTAGCCATAATTACTTACCCTCCTTTTCTCGAGCAGCATGTGCTTTCAAAGAATTTTGAATGCGGGTAGAAACGATGACTGGCATTTTCACTTTGGGGGCACGTGGATCTAAGAGCCAAGTGGCCGCATAATGTGTATCAGTCACTTTAAATAGAGGAGGCTCTTGTTTAAAGTCGATAGCCATCGCGTATTTACTTCTCACCGCGAAGGCATCGCCTTCTGGTGGGTAAATCATGTTGGGAGGTGTGCCAGGAATAGCTTCTAGTTTCTCTTTGCTGTCCACATCCGGGATAGAGGAGAGTAGAGCCCAAGTATATGGATGACGAGGATCATAGAATATTTCCTCGGCCTTGCCATATTCGACAATCTTGCCGGCGTACATAACCGCGACGCGATCCGCCATGTTGGCAACCACTCCGAGGTCATGGGTAATGAAGATAACAGATAGATTTCTCTCACGTTTTAATTTGTTAATGAGTTCCAAGATTTGCGCTTGAATAGTAACGTCAAGAGCAGTCGTTGGTTCATCACAGATCAAGACATCGGGGTTAGCGGTTAAAGCAATCGCAATAACGATTCTCTGACGCATACCACCGGAGAATTCGAAGGGGTATTGTCTAAAGCGTTTTTCGGGTTGAGGAATACCAACTTCTGCCATGATTTTCAAGGCTTTTTCTTTGGCTTCGCGTTTAGTAATTTTGATTGAAGCAATGTATTTTTCTTTTAAGGAAATTAATTCAGCTTTCACCGATGCTTTAGCATGCTCAGTATGGGCTTCTGGCAATTTAGCCTTGATTTTATTGCGCTCAGCAAGATAATCAGACTTCAATTTTGCGGCATAAGCTTTGACTTCGGCTTTAGCTGCTTTAGATTTAGCTTTAAAAATAATTCGTTTTTCTTTAATCTTTTCATCGAATTGAGCATGTAAGTCTTTTTTGATGATGGCATAATCATTTTTTGCCTCTTTGATTCGTTGATTGTAATCTTTATCAATTTCTTTGCAAGCTAATCGATTTTGTCGATTTTCTTTGGCGCGATCAATACGTAGTTCTCTTTGCTCTTTGCGGCCTTCGGCTTTTGCTTTAGCAATTGCAACTTTAAACTTGGCCTTAAGATCTATCAAGCGAGCATTTAATTCAGTCAGTTTAGCCAAATCAGACTCTTGATTCTCTTTATGATTCTTTAATTCACTCTTAAGAGTTTGAATTTTCAATTCAAGAGGTTCGACTTTGTGATTGTATTCACCAGCTAACTCTGTGAGATGGGCTTTAACTTCCTGACCCTTTTTGTACATATTAGCGGAGACAGATTGATGATGAAGAATATAGCTAGCTTTGACTTTTTCTTTATCTACTTTTAAGAAATGAATCTTGTCTTTAGCATTAGCGATACCAGCATTACGCTCAGTTAGAGCGTTCTTATAAGCAACGAGCTCATTGCTGATTTTATCATCGTATATCATCTTTAATCGATTGCTATTAATCAACATCGATTCAGTAATTTGATTACCAATACGAACGATTGGATTTAAGGAAGAAAGAGGATCTTGGAAAATCATGCCGATTTTCTTTCCTCTGATGCGGTGAAATTCATCTTCACTAACTTTGGTTAAATCCTCACCTTGATACATGATGGAGCCACTCTTAATACGACCATTAGCCGATAAGATGCCCATAATGGATTTCGAGGTAACTGATTTACCACTACCAGATTCACCGACGATGCATAAGGTCTCACCCTTGTAAACATCGAAAGAGATGCCGCGGACTGCTTGAACATAACCATGATCAGTGGAGAAGTGAATGGCTAAGTCTTTGACAGACAAAACGATTTCTTTATTCTTAGACATATTATTCATCCTCCCCTTTCAGAGTCGGGTTAATGGCGTCGCGTAAGCCATTACCAAATAAGTTAAATGAGATTTCTAGTAACGCGATAATAACGCTTGGGAAAATAAGCAAATATGGGTGAGATAACAATTCATTTTGATTGGATGATAGGATGACACCTAAAGAGCTCATTCCTCGTAGCCCTAATCCTAAATAAGAAATGGTGGCTTCTGAGAAAATTACTCCTGGAATCATCAATACCGCTCCAGTAATAATTGTGCCCATTGCGTTTGGCAATATGTGCTTGAAAATCAAACGTATATCGCTCGCGCCTAATGTACGAGAAGCAAGAACATATTCTCGTCCTTTAAATCGGTAGAACTGAGTTCGAGTTGTTGCACTCGTCCCAATCCAACCAGTTAAGCAGAGGGCAAGAGCAAAGACAGCAAAACTTTGTCCAAGGTGAATAATGGCTAATGTCATAATAACAATCCATGGCAACCCACCTAAGATATCAGTAAATCTCTCCATCGCTAAATCAACATTGCCGCCGAAATATCCGCTAATTGCGCCCCAGCATAAGCCGAAGATAAAGCAAATCGCAGAGGTGACAATGCCGAGAAGTAAGGAAGTTCTTAAACCTTCAAAGACATATTTAAGCATGTCGCGACCAGACTTATCTGTTCCGAAAATATATCGAGGAGCAGCATCCATTCCTTCAATTCGATAGTAGTAAGCTTTGCATTTCAAAGTATATGTAACAACAGAACCACCGGATTGACTCTGACTAAGCACTTCGGTAATTGGACATTTTTTAGCATCTAAGATTACGAAAGAAGAAGGACCATCATGGAAATTATATTCGCACCATCCATTTCGGCGGTATTCTTTCATTTGAAGTTCACCGATTGTCATCTCTTTAATGCCATAAGCACCAGCATAGGTGTCATAGGTAAAAGAGCAGGAAGTCATAATTGCTTTATATAAATATTTGTCGCCATTGCAATTCCAATAATTATTTTGAACCTGACTACCGATTGTGTAAGAGCGACCAATCATGTCGTTGGCATCAGTAAAGTTAGGAGCAGTAACAGCGGTAACATATTCTGCGACAACGCTATTAGTCGCAAAGACGATAGATTTGATAAGAATGCTGCTGTCAGCAGTTTTGTCGGTGCAATCAACAGTGATAGATATTTTGGAATTTTTGTATATTGTTTCAGAGGGGTTTTCCGCCAAAAGAATAGCAGTCAAATCATAATTATGAATGGAATAGTCAGTACTATAATCAGCTAATTGAATAGCGAATTCAGTACCGTTAATATCATCATAGAGAAAGTCAATGCGATAACGGACAAGTTGATTGAATTCAATTTCTTCGTCTCCAAAAACAATTTCAACGCTGTTTGCGACAGTAGTATCTAATTCAAAACCAATATTTTCTAAATAGCAATCATCCTTAATGTCATCAGCTTTTCGACCAACTTTAACAAACCCACCTTTAGCGAATTTGCTGTAAGAGTTGACATATTTTTCTCCCGTGATTTTTAAATTGCTTACTGCATATAGATTAAAGTCAATTGGATCGGGACCAGATTTGCTCGGATCAACGGGGTCCTCATAATAAGCGATATCGACGTACTCGCGTGTTCCATCCCAAAAACCCGTACCAGCATCAAAAAGCTTTGGTTCTAGATAGGTTTGGTAAGGAGAAGGCACGCTGACATCTGAGCGGTCAATAATGGGAATTAAAACGCTGCCAAGAAGCAAAATACCTAAAATATAGGTGGCTACAACAGAAGATTTATTCTTGGAGAAGCGTTTGACAGAATCTTTTAAGAACGTCGTTGGTTTGGTTTCAAACTTTTGATCGTGACTATAATCGCTAGTATTGACCAGCTGAAAATCTTGATCAGTCACCACCACTTTTTCTTTTGCTGTTTCGTGGGGAGTTACTTTGTTTTCAAATTTGAAATAGTCATTTTTCTTTTTCATTATTTTTTCGCCCCCATTCTAATACGTGGATCAATAAATCCATAAGACAAATCTAAGATAATACCGGCTATTAAGCCAATCATGGTAAATACAGCCATATCAACCATTAAGACGCTATAATCTCTATTGTTCAAAGCAGTGATATACAAAAATCCAATGCCGGGAATTCCGTAGATAGATTCCAAGATCATTGAACCGCCAAGAATGCCAATAAATTCAGCTAAAATGGAAGGAAGAATTGGAACAAAGGCGTTACGAAGAGCGTGGCGAACAATCGCTTGGTTCTTGGTGAGACCTTTGGTGCGGGCTAATAACAAGTATTCTGAGGACATAACCTCGCAAAGTTCAGCGCGTACAAAGCGGGTATATCCACAAATAGAACCGAATGATAAAGATAGAACAGGAATAATATAGCCGAGGACTTTAAAGTTGGTGGGCATGATGGCGCTTGGCCACTGAGTGGGGAGCCATCCAAGCTGATAACCTAATATCCAGATAAGAAAAGTAATAACAACAAAGGAAGGAATTGAAATAAAGATCATGACGAGAGTAGAGATAGTATGGTCAATCCATGTATTTTTCTTGAGACCAGCCCAAATTCCTAACAAAATACCAAGAGGAACAGATATGACTACAGAAATGATTTTTAAGTACATAGAAACGGGTAATCTCTGCAAGATAATACTCATGGCGGAAGCATTGAGCTTTATTTGTGTGGAGCGGCCCCAATCCCATTTGGTAAAAATGTTTTTTAGCCAGTTAAAATATAAGTCAATAATCGGTCTTTTATACCAATAATGCTGGATACCAGAAGTGTCAACAAATGACCATAGTTCGGTACCAAGACCTTCTTGTTTGACTGCATAATCAAGAGCATAGCCTAATTTGACTTGATCTTGATAATAAGCAAACATGGATGATTCTTTTCCAAAGCCACTGCCAGTAATTGGCAAAGCAGCAACGAGAATATATGTTAACGACAAGATGATAAATGCCGTTATAAACGCTAGAGCAAGTCTCTTTAGAACGTATTTTTTCATGTTTTCCTCCTTATATTTTTAATCCTAAACATTAACGTTTACCGTTAATTTTTTGATTATACACTAGTGTATATCTTTATACAATACCTTGGACAACATTTAATAAAAAAAGACTAAGACGCGGAGTCTTAGTCTTTTCTATTAGTTTTGTAACTAGTCGAGGACAAATGGGGCTGGAGCTGGATTTGCGGCTGTTGGCCATGATTCAAATTGGACAAATGTAGTAAAGAAACTAACACCTCCAATATCTAATGAAGCAACGGATAAAAGAATATAAGCATCAATACCAGCGGCATAAATGACGGGGTAAGCGGCTTCCATTTCAGCAACACCAGCGGCATCAAAGACAATGGTGTAAGTGGCTAATCCACCTTCTCCTTCAACACGTTCCCAAGAGGAGGTTAATCCTGTTGGATCAGTGTCGGTTGTGCCATCAAAATAGGCATAGAGTTCACCATAATCTTCGTAATCATCTTTGCTGGTAGCATATATACAAATCGCATAAAGCATAGACGTGATGTCTTCGGAATTAACTTCCTTAGTTTCAATAACGACTTGCAATCTTCCATCAGTGAGTTTAGTGACTTCAGAATCTAACAATGTGAACAATGGGACTTCAACACCAGCGGCAGCGACGACGAAACTGTCGCCAGCTTTCCATAAGGAATCAAAAGACCAAGGTTGATCATTGTAGATTAGGTTTTCACTGACAACGGAAGTATCAGAACCCCAGTTAAGAGTGAAACCCGAGGAGTTATCAGATTTTAAAACTTCTAAGAAGTTTAATGGGTCAAGAGAGTTACCGGAAATAGATCCGAAACCTAAGTCGAATTGTCCAACCATCAAGTGTTTGTTGTAAACATCTTCGTAATTGGTTGTGCCATCATGGTTAACGACGGTTAGTTTTACTTTGCCACCGGAGACATAGCTGGCGTTGAATGCATCTTGAATGTAACCAGCAATTTCTTCACCGTAATCAACGCTATCAGATGGGTTCATCCATTCGATAACAAGGGAGATGGCGGTTGGTTTTTTCTTGGTTCCTAATTCGATGTCACCATTTTCAACCATTTCAGTAACGGCTTGACGGAAGTAAATTTTGGCAGCGGATTCGTTGTAACCAAAGGTGTCTGGATAGTAGTCAGTCATCGCTTCAGCGTGTTCATCGCTAGCGTTGTATGCAAGGCCATTTTCTGGATCAATCATGTAGTTAGAGGAGAAGTATTCGTTTGAAGCGATACGACCTCTATTAGCAGCATAGGTTTCTCTATCAATGGAGAAGTTTAAGCCCTTTAAGAAGCTCTTATTGCTCATCCAAGGTTTGACATCCCAATAATTAGCTTCGGGAGTTTGGGTAATTGAACCGTCAACACCGAATAATTCTTCCCAACGTTCTTGTGTACAGGAGTTAACGTTAAGTTTGAAAACAGAATTACCAGTAGTTGTGGTTGTGCGGGCGTCATTTCGATATTGTTTGATATAATCAATTGTTGGAATACCAGCAGCATCAAGATTTCCATTTAAGAATTCTTTAAAGATTAAAGTGTTATCAGTTTGAGCACCGGTATAAACAGAAATTTTCACTCCAGGAATACGATATAAGTTCGCCATTCCAGGAAGAGTATTTTCAAACCAGGTGTCGTTCTTTTTGAAAGCGATGGTTTTATCTTCTTCCCAGTACTCTAAGGTGTAGGCACCAAGAGAGAGGATTGTGTCGACTGGGGTAGCAAGGTTGCTAGCACCACCAGTAATAAATGTTCCATATTTTACAACACCGGCTTTAACGCTTCCACCACCGAGAACAGAGAGGAATTCTCTGGACAATGGTTGATAGAGGTTAGAAGACAAGCCATACATAGCATAGAATGGAGTAACAGGAGTGGTCATCTTAACGACAAGATAAGCTCCGCCTTCATCACTGCCGGAGAAGAGCTTAACGTTGTTAGCGAATGCGGCATCATCAATTTCAGCGGATTCAGCAGTAGCATCAAAATAAGCTTTTGCACCGACGATACTATAAGATGTATCAGCAGCTAATTCGGCACCACGATATTGGCCGTAGCTTTGTGTTAATAAAACTTTGAAAGCATCGACGTAGTCATCAATGGTAACGTCCCTTCCATCAAAAGCAGCGTATTGGGCTTTTGTTGAAGCGGTACGGAATTTAACTCCACCATCAGCGCCAGTTCTCACATGGAATTTAAACCATGATGATTTACTGGATTGATTTTCAGCAGGAGTGAAGGTTGAAGTTTCTTCATCATAAACGCCAGCGACTGGACGAGACTCTTTGGCAAGAGATCCATACCAATCATAGCCGTTCTTTTCTTCGTTCATCTTGTTTGACCAATAACTACTACTAATGTAGGAGCCAAGATCAGAAACTTGTGAACCTTGAGCATTAAGCATGTTAATGTTTTTCGGATCGCTATCGAAAGCAGAATGGTAGTATTTTTTCCATTCGGCTTTGGTTTCACTAGCTAAATCAGCGGTAATGTTTCCTTCAGTAAGAATACCAAAGCCATAACCTGTAATGTAGCTTTCGACACCTTTTTGAACGCGTGGATTGTACATAACATATCCACCATTTTCAAATAATGAAATACCTGTGAGGCTTTCATCCATGGCGTATTTCTCGAGTTTACCGAGAATATCTGCTTTGTCAGCGAGTGAGCTGGAATAGGAAGCAGCTCCTTCAAGTGGGGCACCACTATAGACATCGAGTCTTAGATTACGGGTCACATCTTCAGTTGACTCATAAATTGTAACAGTAGCAGCACCACTAGCGACACCAGTGACATGGCCTTCGTCATCAACTGTCAACACGGCTTCGTCACTTGATTCATAAGTGTATTCGTGTGCAACAGGGTGTTTTGGATCATAATCACTAGACTGTGCTTCGATGATTTCAATTTGAGGTTCGTCTCCGACTTTGAGAGATGAAACGCCAGTGTTTAATGCAGCGCTAAAGGAAAAGTCGACTGGGTCTTCTTTAACTCCGCCACCACAAGCGGTTAATCCGGCAAATAGGAGAGAAACCGATAAAAGTGAAACAACGAATTTTGTTTTGTTCATATCTTTCTCCTTTCTTTAAGTGCGACCACACATACATGAGGCCGCCAAATATGAATTTGGGTTAATTTTAAGGTTTATAAGTTAATGTGTAAAGTATTAATTTCATAAAAAATAAACATTTCGCTTGATAATAATATATTATTATCTCATTTAAAAATAATATTCTTAATTGGGCATTTGCGTTGCTTTTATACCTAATTGATTTATTTTTTTGTAAATGGAAAAACATTTAAATTTGTCAAATAATTAAGTTTTTTAACAACCAGAAATCACAAACTGTTGCTTAAGATGCTCACAATACGCATCTCATAGTCCGCTTTTTGTCATAAAAAGAATAAGGTTTCCCGCTTAAATATAAGTGGCATTTGTTTCTTCTTTATTATGTGTACATCATTTGAAAAATTGTCTTTGTCTTGTGGAAGGCAGAACTTCTATTGTGGATTTTGGATAGCGAGGATTTGACATTTTGAATATAAGAAGTTCATATCAGGAACGCCTTTGAAAATCTTAATGATGTTCAAAAATTCATTAAGTAAAAGATAAAATTTTGTTTTATTGTTTGAAAAAAGCCAAATAGCAACCGCTAATTGCCAAATAAATTATTGATTTTTA
>CAYFSI010000026.1:0-13268 GCA_964345825.1 uncultured Staphylococcaceae bacterium
ATTCCCCTATATGGATGAGTTAAACGAAGAGTGGTTCAAGAAACCATTCCTCGCTATTATTTTAGATACCGCTAACAGCTCTCGCATCGCAGATCCACGTTGGAAAAAAGCCAAATTTAAAGTGAAGATGGATCACCATCCACTTGTTGAAGATTTTGGTAATGTCAGCATGGTCAACACCGTTGGAGCAGCGGCTTCAGAAAATATTGTTAACGCTCTGATTAATTTCAAGGGCAAATATGTGATGAGCAAAGAAGCGGCGGGATATTTCTACACAGCAATTGCTGGTGATTCTGGGCGTTTCCAATACGCTTCCACCTCAGCCCACACTTTTGCCATTGCTGGATATCTACTTGAATCAGGTTTAGAATTAAGCAAAATTTATCAGAAGATGTATCGCAAGCAACTCGATGACCTATATGTTACCGCTTATATTCTCAATCACTTCACGATTTCAGAAAAAGGCGTGGCCTATTATATTTTGGACGCCAAAATTCAAGATGAATTAAAGATCACTACCGAAAGAGGCAAAGAAAATGTCAATATTTTTGCCAATATTGAAGGGGTTAATGCTTGGTGTTCGATCACTGAAGATCCTAAAGATAATTGCTGGAGAATTTCCATACGTTCCAAAGAAAAGGCCATCAATGGAGTCGCGGCTATGTTTGAAGGAGGCGGACACCCTCAAGCTTCCGGAGCCAAAATTAATTCCCTTGATGAACTGCCGAAGTTTATCGCTGAGCTAGATAAATTATTCTAAATCTGAATTGTAAAAGGTAGCCAATAGGTTACCTTTTTATTTAAAAAAGCCATAGTTTTAGACTATACTATACGTATGAGCAAATTCGCGCCCTTGCATATTATTTCCTGCTACTCTTTCTTAAAGAGCGGCTTGACCATGAAAAAAATTGCCCGCTCAATTGAAAAGCAGGGCTATTTTGGAGCTGGCGTTGCTGATTTTGAATGCATGTACGGCCTTCCCGAATTTGTCCACGCCATGGAAGATATTGAAAAACCCTATTTGGTCGGCCTTAATATCACCATTGATGAGGCAAATCTTTGCTTGTATGTTCTCAACGAGGAAGGTTACCACCACCTCATCAACATTCACACTGCGATTCAAAGAAACGAATTAAATCTCGCTTCTCTTGCAAAAAATTGCGGGGGATTAGCCTGTGTCATCGAAACCAATTATGGAGCCTTTAAGGAACGCTTTTCTGTCTTGGAAAAAGTCGATACAACTTTTACGAAGTGGCTCAATGAATATTCCAAACTCTTTGACTCAAGATTTTATATTGGAATCGAAGTTGTCGATTTAGTCAGTAAGACAATGATGGAGAAAGTCCGGACTTTCGCTAAAGAGTACAATTATCAATGCATAGCTTTTCCTCGTCTACGATACGAGAAGAAAGATGATGCGATTGTCTTAAAGATAGTGTCCGCCATCGGAGAAGGAACCTTCATCAAAGAGAAGAAGGCTGTTGGATATGAGTACTTCATGACCGAAGCCGACTATCATAAAATCTATTCTGAAAAGGAGATAGATGCGACCAACGATTTGATTAAACAAAGCCAATTTTCATTCATTCAAAAAAGAGGCGAAATGCTCCATTTTTCTTCCCGTAACTGTGATGAAGAATTGAAAGAGATGGCTTATGAGAAACTAAAAAAACTCAATTTAGACACTAAATCTGAATATATTGAGAGACTGAATTATGAGCTATCAACAATCAGTTCGATGGGATATTCCGATTATTTTCTCTTAGTTCAAGATTACGTGAACTGGGCAAAAAAGGAAGGAATTCTTGTCGGAGCTGGCCGAGGTAGTTCGGCGGGAAGCTTAGTGAGTTATCTTTTAAATATCACCGAAGTCGATCCAATCTTTTATCGTTTACAGTTTGAAAGATTTCTTAATCCGGCAAGAAAAAGTATGCCAGATATTGACGTCGACTTCATGGATATCAAGCGCGAAGATGTCATTCAATATATGCGCGAAAAATATGGGCATAACAAAGTCAGCACGATTGTTACTTTCCAAACCATTTTGGCTCGACAAGCCATTCGTGATATTGGCCGTGTTTATCAATATCCGGAAAGACATATTGTTTTACTCAGCAAGGCTATTAGCAATCCCCGCTATTCCCTAGGCCAAGCTTATAAATATCTACCTGAGTTCCAAAAGATTGTCGATAGCGATCCATACTTTAAAGAATTTATCTCTCTAGCGGGAAAGATTGAGGGTTTACCCCGTCAATCCGGACAACATGCCGCAGGCATTATTCTCAATAATACACCTATCGAAAATTCGATTCCTGTCTCCATTGATTTTAACGATAATTACATTTCACAATACGAAGCAGAGTATCTCGAAGAACAAGGATTCTTAAAGATGGACTTTCTTGGCATCCGCAATTTAACCACTGTCTCGGTGTGCGTTGATTTGATCAACTCTCATTATCCGGATGCTCACCTCGATAAAATGAAATTACCCTATGATAGTCCGGAAATATTTAATCTCATCAGTTCTGGCCACACGATTGGTTTATTTCAAATTGAAACCACAGTGATGCGAAGAGGAATTCAAACCTTGAGACCGAGTTCTTTTGAAGATGTCGTCGCCCTGATTGCTTTAAATCGCCCTGGGCCAATGCCTTATGTCAAAAATTACGCTCTTCGAAGAGATGGCAAAGAAAAAATAGTCTATCTTTCCGAGGACTTGAAAGACATTCTAGCTCCTACCTATGGAATTATTGTCTATCAAGAACAGATTAACCAGATCGCTTCTGTCATGGCTGGTTTATCCCCTGCTGAAGCTGATTCTTTCCGTCGGGCAGTTAGCAAAAAAGATAAAGCCACTCTTCTTTCCCTCGGAAAACAGTTCATTGAAGGTTCAATTAAAACTGGCCATAGCGAGGCAGTTAGCAAAGAAGTCTTTAACGATATTTTGAAGTTTGCTGACTACGGGTTTAATCGTTCTCACTCAGTGGCTTACGCAATTTTAACTTGTCGTATGGCTTGGCTCAAAGCCCATTATCCTTTAGAATTCTATGTCGCTTTATTAGAAACTAGTCTATCCGCTAACGATAGCAAATTTATTGATAATATTGCCGAAATGAAGGCGATGGGCATTAAGATACTACCACCTGATATCAACGAGTCTCAAATGGCTTTTTCAATCAACAACAATAGTCTACTATTCCCCTTGACTTCTATCAGCGGAATCAATGATTTAATGGCCGAGACCATTATCCAAGAACGCAAAAATGGCCCTTATAAAGATATCTTTGACTTTGTGACCCGCCTTTATCAAAACAAAATAAGTGAGATTCAGGTCTTAAAATTAATCAATGCTGGAGCGTTTGATAAGTTGCATAATTCTAGAGCTAGTTTACGAAACACGATCAAGGCTGCTTTGCAGTACGCTCAATTAATCAGCGATGATAACGGACAGCTCAATTTAGGAATTGCCGCGATCGCCCCTCCAGGCATTATGATGGAGCAGGATGATCCGCTCGAAAATCTCGATTTGGAATACGATACAATTGGAGTTATGCTCAGCAGCAATATTTTAGATTACAAAAAAGATTTATTGAAAGCTAAGAATGTTGTCCCCATTAATGAGCTGGTTGAGCACAACAAAGTTAATATTGCTGGGATTGTGAAAGTCAAAAAAGTCATCAAGACCAAAAAAGGTTCATCGATGGCTTTCGTTAAGATTTTCGATCAAACAGGCGATATCGAAATGACCGTTTTCCCCAACTTATTCGCTGAGGTGGCTTCCTTACTAGAAAAGAATAATATCATTCTCATTAAAGGCCGATATGAAGTGAAAAATGATGAATCGAGTTTTATCGCCGAGACGATTGAAAATTTGGAGAGTTAATATGAAGAAAATTACGATAATAGATGGCAACTCGTTGCTATTCCGCGCTTATTACGCCACCGCTTACCACGGTGTGGAAGTAATGCGAAGCCAAGATGGAATACCAACAAACGCTATTTTTGCCTTTTCCAATATGCTTAATAAGATTATTTCAACCCTCAAAGAAGGCGAAGCTATTTTCGTGGCTTTTGATACTGGAAAGCCAACTTTTAGACATGAGAGTTGCGATTTTTATAAAACCAATCGAAAACCCGCTCCTGATGATTTAGTGAAACAATTTCCCATTGTCAGAGAATTTTTACACGCAATAGGAATATTTCAATTTGAAGAAGATGGTTTTGAAGGAGACGATATTGCCGGAAGCGTAGCAAAAGAAGCCGAGCGACTTGGCTATGAAGTACATCTCTATACTTCAGATCGCGACTTTATTCAATTAGTCAGTGAAAACACCACTGCTCACATTCTTAAGAAAGGTCTTTCCGATGTCTTGTTAATGACCCCTCAACTCGTTGAAGAAACCTATGGATTTAAGCCTCATCAAATTGTGGATTACAAAGGTTTAAGAGGCGATGCCAGTGACAACCTACCCGGCATTAAAGGAATCGGCGAAAAGACAGCCATTAAATTAATTCAGGAGTACGGAAGTTTTGAGGAAATACTTAAAAATGCTCCCTTGATGAAAGGTAAAATTGGTGAACAAATTATCGCTGATCAAGAGATGGGCAAAATATCTCTCGAGATGGCACTCATAAAAACCGATGTTCCCCTACCTTTCTCTATATCTGAGCTCACTTATGAAGGCTATGATTTCCAAACACTTAATAATTTCTGCCAAAAATATGGCTTTAAACAATTGATTAATAAAATTCCTCAAAAATGGAAAAAAGACACCACTGCAGGAGTGGAAATTGAGGTTCAGCAGGTTATTTCTTTGGATTCCTTTGATATTCATGATTCTCTTGGGATTGCCCTTGATTACGATGGCGATGATTACACGAACTGCGACATTTTCGGAGTCGGTTTTGATTTTGGAAGCCACCACTTATATATGGAAATCGATGATTTGAAAAAAGATAAGGTTGCAAAACGAATTCTTTCCGATAAATCTATTAAAAAATATTGTTATGATTTTAAAGCTATTAGAGTCGCATTATTCAAACTTGGAATTGAAATAAAAGGTTTAGTTTTTGACCTGTTGATTGCTTCTTATCTGTTAGACAGTTCTTTAAAAAACAACCCCGAAATAGTCGTTAACTTATTTGGTGTCGACTTAGGAACGAGCGAAGAAGAAGTGTCTTTATTAAGCACTGGAAATCCCAAAAAGACAGTAAAAATCGCTCATTTGTCACGAATTTTGTTTTCAAAGGTCACACAAGAGTTAAAGAAAATTTCCGCTTTTGAATTATATAACAATTTAGAGATTCCTCTCGTTGACACTCTTGCTGATATGGAAATCGAAGGTTTCCCATTAGATGTCAAAATGTTAGATTCCTTTGGAGATGTCTACAAGGAAAAAGCCAATGAATTATCTAAAGAGATATTTCAAATGGCGGGGGAAGAATTTAATCTTTCTTCTCCAAAACAAATCGGCGAGGTTCTCTACAATAAAATGGGGTTGAAAGCGAATCGCAAAATGTCCACTTCTTTTGAAGCTTTAAAGGAATTATCAAAGGAACACCCTATTGTCGATAAGATTCTCGAATACCGCAAATATTTCAAATTGATATCAACATATATCGATGGCTTGAAAAAACACATTCATGAGGATGGAAAAATCCACGCCAAATTCAATCAAGCTCTCACTGCTACTGGCCGTTTGTCAAGTTCCGACCCAAATTTACAAAATATTTCCGTTCGTGATGAAGAAGGAAAGTTAATTCGCAAAGCTTTCTATTTCCAAGATAGCAATTACGAATTGTTGTCCTTTGATTATTCTCAAATTGAGTTGCGCGTCTTAGCATCGCTTTCTCATTGTGTTCCCTTACAGGAAATTTTTACTAAACGCCAAGATATTCACTCCGCGACTGCACAGAAGATATTTAACCTCACTAAAGAACCAACTCCTCTTCAAAGAAGAAGAGCTAAGACTGTCAATTTTGGTATTGTTTATGGCATTTCCGACTGGGGTTTGGCGGAACAATTAGAAATTCCTGTTCAAGAGGCGAAAAGTATCATCTCAAATTTCTATCAATCTTTCCCTGAAATTGGAACATTTTTTAATAGTGTTATCTCGCAAGCTTTGAAAGATGGATATGTTTCAACATTGCTTGGAAGAAGAAGGTATTTAAGAGAACTCAAGGATGGCAATTATCAAACTAGAGAGTTCGCCAAAAGAGCGGCAATGAACGCTCCCATTCAGGGAACGGCAGCCGATTTAATTAAATGTGCGATGATTCGTGTTGATCAAGCCCTTGAAGAGGGAAAATATCAAACCAAGATGATTTTGCAAATTCACGATGAATTGCTTTTCAAAGTTCCCAAAAATGAAAAGGACATTGTATATCCTCTCATTAAAAAGATAATGGAAAACGCCATGAAACTGGATGTCCCTCTCGAAGTAGACGGAGGATTCGGTGAAGATTGGTATAGCACCAAATAAGGAGTAAGATATGCCAGAGTTACCAGAAGTTGAAACGATTAAATCGCTTTTAAAACCTATTGTTATATCTCATCGAATAACTTCTATTGATGTTCTTCGCAAAACCACTATCTTGGGAGACGTTGACACCTTTATTAATGCTTTGGTGGGTGAAACTTTTACTGATGTAACCCGCATTGGCAAATTTCTCATTTTCCATTTAACCAATGACAAAGTATTTTTATCTCATCTTCGCATGGAAGGCAAATACTACGAGATTGATGAAAATGAAAAGAACACCTATTTCGCTCGTGTTGTATTTCATCTCGATAATGGTAAAAAATTATGCTATGACGATTCCCGCTGTTTTGGAATCATGAAATTAACCGATGAAACTCATTGGAAAAGCGAAAAAGAAATCGCACAGTTGGGACCTGAACCTTTCGATGTTCAAGATGTCTCTTATTTGATGAAACGAACCAAAAGAACTTCTTTGGCCATTAAGTCAACTTTACTCGATCAAACATTGATGACCGGCCTAGGCAACATCTATGTTGATGAAGTTCTCTATGCTTGTCATATCAATCCTCTTACTCCTGCAAAACTGATTAAGAAAGAGGAGTGGGAGAATATCGTCAAAGAATCGAAAAGAATTCTAAGCAGCGCTATTAAAGCGGGGGGTTCCACAATACGCAGCTATCACCCAGGTAAAGACATTGATGGTAATTTCCAAACTAATCTTCTAGCCTATGGCCAAAAAGACAACGATTGTCAGAAATGTCATCACCCAATGAAATTTATCAAAGTGAATGGACGAGGAACAACTTTCTGTCCGGTTTGCCAAGTCAAAAAAGGATTACCAATTTCAGTAGGAATCTTCGGTTCAATTGGAAGTGGAAAAACGGAAGTACTAAAACTTTTTAAGGAAGCTGGGTACGCGACTTTATCAAGCGATGATATTGTCGCTGAACTATATAAGAAACCTAGTATTGTCGATTCAATTAATAAGTTATTTAACTTAAAATTTGTTGATATGGTCGATAAAAGCCTCCTTCGTGAACATTTAGCTGTTTATCCAAAGGATAAGAAAAAATTGGAACAATATATTCATCCATTAGTGAAAAAAGAAGTCGCTTCTTTTATTAAACTTCATCCTTTAAGTGCGGTTGAAGTCCCGCTTATGTTTGAAGCCAAGATGGAAAGTATGTTTGATGTTCTTATCGCTGTTGATACCGATGATCAAATTCGATATGAGAGAGTGAAACAAAGAAACGCTGCCACAGGTTCATTTTTGACTTTTCTCAACCAATTCGATAACCACTTTTCATTTAATAAAAGAAAAGCTGACTTTGTCGTTATAAACAATGCCAGCCATGAAGAATTAAAGAAGATGGTTAATCAAATCATTAATAAATTGCAAGATCGCCAAAGCTGATTTCTTCTTTAGCTGTTGACTTAATTAGACGGCCAATCTGCTTAGCGCGTAACGCGCCCGCTTTTGATGTTGAATAAAGAGTCACTATTTCTGCGATGGTAAAATCGCTCGTAATAATAGTAAGCAATTTTTTGTTTGCTCGAGCCGAAATGATTGGAAAGATTATTGAATCACGAATCAAATCGTTTTTGAATTCATTGCCAAAATCATCCAAAACAAGAACGGGAATATTGCAGTAACGGTCTAAGTCTTTTTGGAATTTGACTTTGTCACTATATAACAAGTCGCCTAATTCTCTGATGCGTTGAGAACTATTTAAAAAACAAATTAAGCCAAGATTTTTTCTTGCGATATCAATAGTGAGAATGGCAGCGGAAAAAGTTCTTCCACTGTTGGGACCACCATATAAATACATCCATTGATTATCACCATCTTTGGTATATTTCACGTACTGGGCAAGCAATTTTTTACGGGCTTCAGTTTTATCAAGGCTTCTCAAGTCATGATCTAGCCAATCATCCGGAAAATCTCGGACTAGAAATTGCTTTTCAAAAGAAAGGCGTTTTAAAAATTTAGGACAAGGTGAAAGTTCGCGATCCAAATAGCCATTGTGGTAAACAATTTTTGTCACCAAGAGAGGTCTTTCTTTTTGACACTTTTTAACTCCTGGACACTTTTTGCAATAGTTGATGTCCGAGACAAAATCAAAGATTTTAGGTAGGTTGCGATCTATGACCTCGGGTGGCACTTTTAAATCATTTAAATGTCTTATCGCTGAAGGACAATTCTCAAAAGCAATTTTCATCTTTTCAAGAATTTCTTGATCTTCGCTAATTGGCATGTTTACTTTAAGCTTTTCCATCGCTACCTCCTCCATCTAGATCATCGATCATTTCTTCCCAAGAAGGTTCATCTTTTGAACTATTTGTTTTTTCTTTGCTTTCTATATCCCCACTATTAGTGACTTCGGGCTTCTTTGGAGACACTATTGGCGTTTCTTTATCCTTCGGTCGATAAATTCGACGAAGATAATTCATCGCATCCACCGCGGTGGTTATTCCTTCCCGAGCCAAGGAAGCGGCAATCTTTTCAGAATACGCTCGGCTTAAGACATTGTTGTTAACTGTTAGGACAAAATCAATGATGGCGTTAATTACTCCATTTGATAGATGAAAGTTACTCGATAAATCGTTAATCAATCGTAAGTCCGCACCAGCTGGACGGCTACCATTTTGTAAAACGCCAAGATAATTTTTGGGAGACATAGTCTCGAACATGTTGACCTTATGGGCTAGATCAGTTGATCCTGAAACCTTCTGTGGTCTTCCATTGTTCCGTTTTATAGCTAAGTAATTGTAGTTGGTTTCATCTTGGAAAAGTTTAGTGAGCTGGGCTAAATCGATTCGCTTGCCTTTCGCAACGGTTGGGGAATAAACGGAAGCTACATCGTTGGCGGCTGTCATTTCATTGACTCCAAACAGGGTGGCTAATCTTTCAATTTCTTTCATCTCTTTTTTCGTGATTGCCTCAGGTTTTATTTGTGAAACTTCGCCTAGAGAAGCAAAGAATTGTTCATAAGAGAAAACAATTTGCACTTTTCCGACCGTGCGATCGATTGATTGAGACGAAGAAGCGAGAACTCTAGCAAAAACCGGATTATCAAAGTCAGGGTGAAACACTTCAGCAAAAGAAGCCGAAATGTCTTCTCCTTTTGGGGAAGGCTGTTCAAAATAATAAATTGATTTATATCGATTAGCGTCAGCTTCTCCAATATTTTTGATAAGCATTCCAAAAAGGAGCGAGTTATCAAAGAAGATCTTTGGTGTTTTGGGAGAAAAAACCGCGTAATGATATATATTCATGTCAGAGGATTTTTCTAAATATGTTTGAATGAGCCCAACAGCTTCAAGGGCTTTTCGAGCTTCGACAAACTCACCAGGGGCGATTTGCATTCTAGAAAATAATTGTTCATGAGTGATTAAAGGAGTGATTTTTTGATTCTTGGCTTCGCTCCATAAAGTAATAAATAAACTCATTGCTTGATGGCCAATGATGGGTTGATATAAATTAGCAATCGTTTCTACATCGTAATCAGCGATGAGCGAGACTAATTTAGCCTCTAGAAAATCTTTGCTGTTGACTATGTTCATCTTTCGACCTCCGAGTTGCCTTATTATGTCATGGAGAAAAAAATCTTTTCAATATGAAAAAGAAAGAGAAAAAATGGGGATAACTTTGTCCACAGGCCTTTTATGACTGATTTATATTTATATAAATCGGCTCGTTAATGCACTGATTTTCCTTTAGTTTTCCACACAACATTTTGTGGACAAATTATTTTTATATCTTGGATCGAGCAATCATCGATTATTCTTTTTTCTGATTATCAAAGAAATACCAATAAAATTGGTTTATTTATGGAAAAATATCAGCGATTAGAGCATAATAGATTTAATAATAGTTTTCTATTATTAGCAAAGAGGTATTGTCCTATGGTTAAAAAACTTGCTATTCTCACCAGCGGAGGTGACGCTCCTGGCATGAATGCGGCTATTAGAGTTTGCATTAGAGCCGGATTATTTTATGGCATAGATATGTACGTTATCTATGAAGGTTTTAAAGGTTTGATTGAAGGTAACATTAAACAGATAAATAAAGAGTTCACCAGCGATATTATGAATCGCGGAGGAACGATAATTCGCTCAGCTCGACTTGATGAGTTCAAAGAACCTGCCGTGGTTGAAAAGGCGGTTAGAATTCTAAAAGATTTCGAAATTGATGGCTTAATTGCCATCGGCGGAGATGGAACCTATCGTGGTTTAGCCGCAATGGCAAAATTAGGCTATCCAGTTGTCGGTATGCCTGGCACAATTGACAATGATGTTGCTTCGACCGATGAAACTATCGGATTTGCTACTGCTCTCAACACCATTTGTGAATGCGTTGATAAAATCAAAGACACTTCTGGATCTCATCAAAGATGTTCTGTCATCGAGGTCATGGGACGTCATTGCGGAGACTTAGCCATTTTTTCATCACTAGCTGAAGGGGCCGAAGCTTGCATTACATTCGATCACCCAGCCAAAGAAGAAGTACTATTTCGTCGTCTCAGAAAAATGAAAGCCCAAAACAAAAGCCACGCCATTGTTATCGTTAGTGAAAATCTTCTTGATATTCAAGAATTAGCCAGAAAGATTGAACAACAAACCGGCTTTTCGACTCGCACAGAAGTGTTAGGTCGACTACAAAGAGGTGGAACTCCAGTCGCTCACGATCGTATTCTTGCCGCTCGGTTCGGAACTGAAGCTATAGAGTTATTCCGCCGCGGAGAACACGGAAGAGTGCTTGGCATCCATAACAACAATGTTGTCAGCGTTGACATCTTCGAAGCTATGGAAATGAAAAGAGATATTCATAGCAATTTAATGAAATTAGTAGAAATGCTTCAATAAAGTATTAAAATAATAAACACAAAAGAAAGCCCACTATTGTATTGTGGAGGAGAAAAAGTATGAAAGTACAACAACATGATGGTTCCGTCATTGAAATGGACAAAAAGGCCCCTGAAGCTCTCGAAGTATTGAATCACTCAACGAGTCACTTACTCGCTCAAGCTGTTTCAGAATTGTATCCAGATGCATTATTTGGATTTGGACCGGCGATTGAAAATGGTTTTTATTACGACATCGATTTTTCCACTCCAATCGTTGAAAACGATTTAGCGAAAATCGAAAAGAAAATGCACGAATTAGCATCTAAAGATGAGAAGATTATCCGCAAAGAGCTCACCAAGGAAGAAGCTCTTGAAGCATTTAAAAGCAATCCCTACAAGGTTGAATTGATTAAAGAAATTAACGAAGATATCACTACCTTCACACAAGGCAAATTCATTGATTTATGCCGTGGTCCACACCTTATGTCGACTGGTCAAATCAAACACTTCAAACTTTTGAGTCTCGCTGGTGCTTATTGGCGGGGCGATAGCAAAAACAAACAATTAGTCCGTATCTATGGTACTTCTTGGTGGAGTGAAGAAGAATTAAAAGCTTATCTCGATTTAATCGAGGAGAGAAAAAAGAGAGACCATCGTCTATTAGGCAAGCAACTCGATTTATTCATGCTCAGCGAATATGGTCCAGGTTTTCCTTTTTGGCTTCCAAATGGAATGATTTTACGTGAAGCAATTGAAGAATATTGGAAAGAACAGCACTTCAAATATCATTATGTGATTGTTAAAACTCCAATTATATTGTCGAAAGAGTTATGGGAAATTTCTGGTCACTGGTCTCACTACAAAGATAACATGTACACCACTAAGATTGACGAAAGAGATTTCGCCATCAAACCAATGAACTGCCCCGGAAGTATTCTTGTTTACAAGAATTCACTCCATTCTTATAAAGATTTGCCAGTTCGCATGGCTGAGTTAGGTCTCGTTCATCGTCATGAAGCGAGCGGTGCTTTGAATGGTTTATTTAGAGTTCGTTCGTTCACTCAGGATGATGCTCATATTTTTTGCCGTGAAGATCAACTAGTTGAGGAAATTGAGACTTTACTGAACTTCTATGAAGAAATGTATAGTGTCTTTGGGCTTGATTATTACATCGTTCTTAGCACAAGACCTGAAACTGGTTACATTGGCAACATCAATACATGGAATAAGTCGGAAGCTATTCTCAAAGAAGCTTGCGAAAAGAGTGGAAGAGAATTCATCATCAACCCCGGAGACGGAGCCTTCTATGGTCCAAAACTAGACTTTAAGCTAAAGGATTCGATGAACCGAATTTGGCAATGTGGAACAATTCAATTAGACATGAATCTTCCCGAAAGATTTGATTGTTTCTATATTGATAGCGATGGCGAGAAGAAACGCTCCATTATGCTCCACCGTGCCTGCTTAGGTTCAATTGAGAGATTCATTGGCATTTTGATCGAACATTACGGAGGTGCTTTTCCAACTTGGTTATCACCAGTGCAGGTTAATATTTTGCCTGTTAACAACGCATTCCACCTCGATTATTGCAAAGCCATTTATGAAAAGTTAAGAGATCGTTATATTCGTGTCGAACTCGATGACAGCAATGATAAGCTTGGCTATAGAATGAGAAATTCTCAAGTTAAGAAATATCCATTCACTCTCGTTATCGGTGATCACGAAAGAGATGACGGAACAGTTACTTACCGTCGCTTTGGATCCAACGAGCAGATTACCGTTTCTTTAGATGGCTTCATTGATTTATTAGCAAAAGAAATTGCCAATAAGAAAGCGATTTAGATTCAGTCAATTTAATCCTGAAAAACATAAAAATAAGAGATATTATATATCTCTTTTTTATTTGTTGACATCATCAATGAAAAGATGTTAATATTCT
>CAYFSI010000027.1:0-11766 GCA_964345825.1 uncultured Staphylococcaceae bacterium
CAGCTTTGAAACGGGCCATTTGTGACATAAAAGTGTTCCTTTCTTAGCTAGTGGAAATAAAAAACGATCTTATCCCTAGCTTATGGGACGAAGATCGTATGATTTCCGCGGTACCACCCATGTTATGGCGATTAGCCATCACTTTACGAGTCTATTAACTCTTATCCCGATAACGGAGGATTTCCGGAGTAGCCTACTACTAGTTCAGTACCCGACTTGAAAGTGTATATTACATATCCTCTTCTATTTGCTTCCACCAACCGCAAACTCTCTATAAGATTCTAGATATCTTTCTCTTTCGCACTGTCTTTGGCTATCACTCTATATTAAGTAATTTAACCTGTCAAACAATTTCGAAAGTGATGAATCTTTCAAAGAAAAGAGATAAAATAGGTTAACATACCTGTATTTCTATTAAGGAAAAGTTGAATATGATTAACCGAAAAATTGATTTATCCCATACCACACTAGAGACTGAACGCCTCATTCTTAGACTATTCCAAGAAGAGGATTTAGAAGACTTTTATAATTACGCTTCTGTAGAAGGCGTGGGAGAATGTGCGGGATGGGAACATCACGCGAATAAGGATGTCTCTCGCTACATTCTCAATATGTTTGTTAAGGAAAAGAAAACCTTCGCCATTGTCCTTAAAGCGACCAATCGAGTAATCGGCTCATTAGGAGTTGAGAAGTCAAGGTTTCCTCGTTCTTTCTATCCTAAAGAAACGACTAGAGAGATTGGCTATGTGCTAGCGAAAGAATACTGGGGTCAAGGCTTGATGAGCGAAGCGGTTCGAAAAGTAATAGATTACTGTTTCAATGATTTAAAGATCGAGCATTTAACCATCTGTCATTTTATCGAAAATGTTCGTTCACAAAGAGTAATTGAAAAAGCCGGCTTTGAGTATGCTTACATCCGTCAATACAAAACCCAGATGGGAAAAGTGATGGAAAGCAAAGCTTATATCTTAAATAATCCACATATCAAATAGTGTTTATTAAATGTTGATATTTCCTTGAGTATGTCGCTACCACAACAAAAAGTTTGATGATATAATAATTTTCAAGAAAAAAAGGAGACTCCATCATATGTCAAACAAAGTTTATGAAGTTCGATGTCCATACTGCGGATTTGTTTATACCTATAGTGAGGACGAAATCCAAACGACTCCCCTTAAACCAGATGGCTTTACTATTTGCCCCATGTGCAAACAACAAGTATCTCATAAATTAGCCAAAGAAAAATAAAGGAATCGGCGGAGCGTCACAGCCCGCCTTTTTATGAGGAAAATTAATAATGAATAAAAAATATATCCCCGGAAATACTGAAGTAGTCAGACTACTAAAAATTGAACAAAAATATGGCTTGAAGAGCCACGTTTACGCTAAAGTTGAAAATACTAACCCGACTGGTTCAGTCAAAGATCGCCCGGTCTATAACATGTTGCGCGAAGATGTGAAAAAAGATCTTCTCAAAGAAGGCACAACCATTGTTGAAGCCACTTCGGGAAACACCGGCATCGCTTTAGCGTTCTATCACAATGTCTTCAATTATCGCGCTATCTTAGTTATGCCTGAGAGCATGAGCCAACAACGACGTGAAATGATGACTCGCTATGGTGGTGAGTTAGTTTTAGTCAAAGGTGGTATGGCCGACACCAAAAAGAAAGCTGAAGAACTAGTTAAAGAAATCCCTAATTCCTTCATCTTCGGTCAATTTGATGATCTAAATAACCCCATGGCTCATTATCTAACCACTGGTCCAGAAATATTAAAACAAGTACCCAATGTTGATATTTTAGTATCTGGTATTGGCACGGGGGGAACGATCAGTGGTGTGAAGAAATACTTCCTTGAACAAAATAAACCTTTAGTGGCAGTCGGGGTTGAAGCTGCCCAGTCACCTTTGTTAACCAAAGGAACGGCTGCTCCTCATAAAATTCAAGGTATCAGCGCGAACTTTATTCCTAACACTTTAAACCGTGATATCATCAACCACATCGAAGATGTCGATGACCTAGAGAGCATCGAAATGGCCAAGACCATCCGCGAAGTTGAAGGCATTGATATTGGCTTCTCCAGCGGAGCGGCTCTATTAGGTGCTATTCAATACATAAAAAAGAACGATTTAAAAGATAAAAACGTCGTGGTTATTTTCCCTGATCGAGGAGACCGTTATACATGGTAAAAGAAAAAGTCATAGTCTTTGCTCATTCTTTACGTGATTATCTCACCATTAAAGAAGATATCGACGTCAAGAGCGTGTTTTTGAAATACATCGATGGAGACGAAAAGAAGTGCCGAATCTTTTTAGCTGATTTACCAAGCATCAAAAAACAACTTGAAGATGATTTAGAATTTTTCTATGAAAGCGATCCAGCTGTTGATACGAAAGATGAGATTGTTTTAGCTTATCCGGGTTATATGGCGATTTTATATTACCGCCTCGCCCACATCATTTATCGTCTGGGATACACTCTTCAAGCCCGAATCATCAGTGAGCACGCTCGTTTTATTACGGGTATTGATATCCATCCGGGAGCCAACATTGCCTCCCCCTTCTTTATCGACCATGGAACTGGCATCGTTATCGGTGAAACCGCCGATATTGGCAGTTATGTGAAAATGTATCAAGGTGTCACCTTGGGTGCCCTATCACTAACCAAAGGTCGTAGTTTAAGAGGTATAAAGCGTCACCCGACAATCAAAAGCCACGTTACCATCTACGCTGGAGCATCCATTTTAGGTGGTGATGTTGTCATTGGTGAGAATGTCACAATTGGCTCTAATGTTTTCCTTTTAAAGTCGATTCCTGACAACTATCGTGTCACTCTTCCGGAACCGGAACTGGTTCTCACTGAGAGAGTGAAAAAATAAAACTTTCATCACACTGAAAAAAAGTATTGTATATCGCTAATAGTAATATTAACATAATGAAGAAATGGATAAAAGCGACATTAAAACTCCCTTTGTGGACGCTTTAAAAAGCTATATTGAAGAAGGTATTTCGCCATTCGACGTTCCCGGTCATCACATGGGCAACGTTGCAAACGAGATGACTGCTTTAGTCGGCAAAAAAGTTTATCAATGTGATGTTAATGCTCCCTACGGATTAGATAATTTAGCCCACCCTTCCGGGGCTATTTTAGAAGCTGAGAAATTAATGGCGTTAGTCTGTCATGCAGACTACGCTTATTTTTTAATTAACGGAACTTCTTCTGGTTTAATCGCTGCGGTGATGACAATTTGTAAACCAACTGACAAGATTATCATCCCTCGCAATGTTCATAAATCATTAACCAACTCATTAGTGCTATCAGGCGCGGTCCCCATCTATGTCGAACCACACATTGATTCCAATATTGAAATCGCTAATCAGCCTTCTCTAGAAGAATATAAGAAAATGATTCTTCGCTACCCATCAGCGAAAGCCGTCGTTGTTATCAACCCAACCTATTTTGGTGTCATCGCTGATTTACGAGCCATCGTCGAATTTGCTCATGAAAGAAACATGGTGGTTATTGTCGATGAAGCTCATGGCGCACATTACTATTTATCAAACAACGATCCCGTTACGGCGATGGATGCGGGAGCTGATCTGAGCGCTGTTTCTTTTCACAAGACAGCTGGTTCTCTTACTCAATCCTCAGTTTTACTTTTACAAGGTAATCTGGTTTCTCATATCAAAATTCAAGAGACTCTCAATTTGATGAATACCACTTCCCCCAGTTCTTTATTAATTGGATCTTTAGACGCCGCTCGTGCCTATATTCAAGAACATGGCGAAGAGATTTCAAAACGCGTCATCGCCATCAGCGAAAGAGCGTATGACGAAATCAATAAAATTCCGGGATTCATTGTGCGGGGCAAAGATTATTTCAAATCTTCCGGTGCTTTTAACTATGATAAAACGAAGCTTCTCATTCAACTCGATCGTCTTGATATCAATGGGTACGAATTATATCGTCTTTTAAAAACACGTTACCATGTCCAAGTCGAACTCGCTGAAACTTATGTTATTCTTTGCATCTTAGCTCTAGGAACCACTGATGCCCATCTCAATGCTTTAATCAAAGCTCTCAAGAGTATCTCTAAAGAGCACTTCAATAAAAATAGAACTTATCCACTCCATTCTTTCTCGTTTAAATATGGTTTTATGCTCACTCGGCCAAGAACCGCCTTCTTCGCTCCTGGTAAAGAAGTCCCTCTTCGTCAAGCTCTAAACCATATTAGCAAAGAATCGATTGTTATCTATCCTCCTGGTATCCCTGTTATTCAGGCTGGTGAAGTCTTTTCTAAAGACATTATCTTCCAAATTGAAGATGGATTAGCCAAGCAATGCACGATTTTATCTAATCACCAAAACTGTGAACTAGTGGAAATTGTCGATGAAGAGAAATGGAAGAACTTCTCCTTCTACAAGAAGAAACTCCATGACTATGTTAAAAATGAACTGACCACTCCTCGTAGAGATGGTTATTACCTGCCCTTTGAAGGCGATAAGCATCAAGGAACAATCGTTTTGCTACCATTTAGAAGAGATGTCTGGCGTAATCACGCTCGGGAGGCCACGGAAGAATTCCGCGTTCTCATCAAAACAATCGCCAAATTTGAAAAGGTATATGTTGGAGTGCACCCTTCTATCTACAACAAGGCCCTTCCTTGGCTCGAAAAGATTCCCAACGTCATTCCCATCAAAGTTCGCTATAACGATGCCTGGGCACGCGATAATACGCTTATCTTCCTGCGCAATAAGCATGGCGATATTCGCAGTGTTGACTTCCGCTTCAATGCTTGGGGCGGTGATTTCGATGGTTTATATACTAATTATCAAGATGATGACGCCTTAGGCAGTCAACTGGTTAAGAAATTACAACTTCAATCTTATAGATTGGCCACATTCGTCATGGAAGGTGGCTCAATTACCGCCGATGGCGAAGGCACTTTAATTGCTACCGAAGCTTGCTTCTTATCAAAAGGTCGTAATCCTAACCTTAACAAAGCCGAAATTGAAGAAACCCTCAAAGTATATCTTGGAGTCAATGATATCATTTGGATTCCTCATGGTATCATCGGAGATGAAACCGATGAACATGTCGATAACATGGTAGCTTTCTCTCGTCCTGGCGAAGTTTTATTAGCTTGGCCATCCACCTCAGATAAAGTCCAATACAATGCGGCGACAAAGGCTCTTAAAATTCTCGAATCGACTAAAGATGCCCATGGTCGACCAATTAAAGTAATCAAAGTCAAAATGCCTAACCCCATTTATCTAACCAGTAAAGAAGCGAAAGGCATATATAGTGGAAATCGCTATGGAGCCAAGCCAAGAAAAGCCGGCGCTAACTTGTTAGCGACATATATCAATTTCTATCAGAGTGACCGCTTCGTAATCGTTCCGAGTTTCGGAGTCAAAGAAGATGCGATTGCTTTGAAACAATTCAAATCTATCTTTCCCGATAAAGAAGTTATCCAAATCTTGTCCAAAGAAATACTCATCGGTGGAGGTAATATCCACTGCGTAACAATGCAAGTTCCAAAAGGAGTAAAACATGAAAGTTAAAGTGTGCTGCACCCAGATGTCAATGTCTTGGAATATTGAAAAGAACATTGAACAAGCTGACGCTCTTATCGCCCAAGCAAAGAAACAAGGCGCCAACATTATTCTTTTGCCTGAACTTTTTATGACTCCATATTTTTGTCAAACCGAAGATTATAATCACTTCGCTTTAGCGCAGTCTTTCGAAGATTCATCTTTGATTAAGCATTATCAAGAAATTGCTAAAAAATACGATGTCGTCTTACCAATCTCGTTCTTTGAAAAGTCTAATAATTGCTATTTTAATTCTTTAGTGGTCATCGATGCTGATGGCAAAGTGATTGACTTATACCGCAAATCTCACATTCCCACCGGTCAATGCTATGAAGAGAAATTCTATTTCACTCCTGGTGACACTGGATTTAAAACCTTTAAGACTAAATATGGAGTGATTGGAGTGGGCATCTGCTGGGATCAATGGTTCCCCGAAGCCGCTCGTATCATGGCTCTTCAAGGAGCAGAGATGCTATTCTATCCCACTGCTATAGGCAGTGAGCCAGTCCTTCCTAAAGACAGCAAGTTCCATTGGCAAAACGTCATGTGTGGACACGCTGGAGCCAATATTATGCCCGTTATTGCTAGCAATCGCTTCGGAAAAGAAAAACAAGATAGCTCAAGTATGACCTTCTTTGGTTCTTCCTTCATCGCTGATGAATATGGAAACGTTATTGAAGAAATGGATCGCATTTCTACTGGGCTTTGTGTCGTTGAATTCGATTTAGAAAAGATCGCTCAAGAAAGAGAAGGTTGGGGTGTCTACCGTGATCGACGGGTGGACTTATATTCCGATATTCTAAAATTATCCATTAACAAAACAAAAAAGAAGTAAGATGTTAACATCTTACTTTTTATATTTTATCGAATAGGATGCGACCGAGGCGAATGTGAGTCGCTCCTTGCTTTATAGCTTCGAGGTAATCTTCGCTCATTCCCATTGATAGATAAGGAAGAGAAATATGCAGTTCTTTTTCGATATTGCTTCGCAAGGCAGCTAGTTTGCCAAATTGTTGATTAAGTGATTCTTGACTACTTCCTTGAATCGCCATCATCATTAAACCAACGACTTTGACTTTGCTTAATGGTAATAGACTTTTGATAAAATCAACGACTTGGTCATAAGGCACTCCGTCTTTGTTTTCTTCAGCGTTAACCGAAACTTCAATAAAGCAAGGAAGTGGAGTCTCACGTTTCTTCTCGATGATTTCAGCTAACTCAAAAGAATCTAATGAGTGCAAGAAATCAATTGAATTGATTATCTTATTAGCTTTATTTCTTTGGAGGTGACCGATGAAATGCCAGGTGATGGGGAGGCCTTTTAAAGCTTGATATTTCCTTCGGAAATCTTCAACGCGATTCTCTCCAAAATTGGTAATCCTGTTTTTAAAAAGGATACGCATATCTTCTGCTTCGACATATTTTGTCGCCGCCACGATAGTGATATGCTCAGGCATATTCTCCACAAATATTTGAATGTCTTTTCTAATCATCGCTATAATTATAAGCACTTCTTTTATGAGAATGAGATAAAATATTGCTTATTGTTGGTGAGACGAACCAAATGCATTATAATTAACATGCAGTTTTAGAAGGAACTTGCTTGATAAAATAACGGCATTATCTTCACCAGCATTCAAGCGAACTAAACAATGAAATGAAACTAAACAAAAAAGAAAGGGCGAAACCTATAACCTACATGACTTTAACAAAGTTAAGTAAACACAAAAAACTACTAGGAAACTACTAATATGGCAATGGATAATTTGAAAACTTTGATGGATAAAAGGCATTATGAACTCGTCATTAAATTGACCGAAAATGCTCAAGATGCAACAACACTCTTTTATCGTATATCTGCGCAACTTGGATCAGGAAAAGCCGATGATGCCCTAAGTTGCATTTCTGCAAATCAAAAGACTCTGGAATCGAATATGAGCTTGTTGATTAAGGTTCATGTTGAAGTTTTGTGCTTGCTCTCTCGTTTTGATGAAGCCTTCAATATTCTTGATTATTACAAAAACCGCCCCTATGTCTCTCAAGAAGTAGAAGAGTTATTAAGGGACATGCCTAAGATGATTCGTTTAGAAGAACAAAAACACAATTCGATGCGATTTATTAAAGACGAAAATTTAATTAAGAAGTTTGAAAGTCAAGATCCTGATGATATCTTGATGGTTATTGATATTCTCCGAGAAAGAGATATCAATAAATTTTTGAATTATATTCAAAACATAATGGTAAATTTTCCTAAACAATCAATTCGTTCTTTAATGTTGTTATTGCTTGTTCAAAAGCAAATCGATCGAGCCTTTTCATTCAACCATATCGGTGAAATAATCACCGTTAATCCTAGTTTGATTGAACCACCTTTCGTGGGAGATACTTTTAATCAAATCATCAAAGAACTCGAACTAGCTTATCGCAACCCAGTTTTGAGTGAAAACGCGATTTCTATTCTTTCAACTCACTTAATCTACATCTATCCTCAATCAATGAATATTGACACCCAAGTTTTAATTGAAGCTTTGTATCAAATTGCCAATGAATATCTCAATAATGATGTCAAGGATAGCCTTGCATCTCGCTGCCACGAAAAAAATATTGATGTGAACGAAGTAAATTCATTAATTGGCGAAATAAAAAAATCGCTCGATAATTTTTAATTATATTGTCTCTAAAAAGTAAAGACGCACGCCGAGTGCGTTTTTCTTGTGCTTAAAGAATTCTTTCTTTATAATCAATATCGCACATGTTTGGAGGTAATTACATGGAAAGAAAAGTAACAAAATTAGAACATTCACATGTCGAAGTCGAAGTTGTCGTAGATCAAGCAGCTTGGAAAGTTGCTCAAAAAAAGGCTTTTGATAAAGCCGCCGCTAATGTCACGGTCGATGGATTTCGCAAAGGCAAAGCGCCAGAGCATTTAATTAAAGCAAAAGTAGATCAGATGAAGGTCATGGATGACGCCATCAATTCTCTTCTCCCTGATATTTATAAGGACATCATCTCCGTTGATGGTGTGAGACCTTACGCCCAACCAAAGGTTGATGTCACCAAAATTAGCGATGCTGAACTCGAACTAAAGTTCCTCATTGTCACCGCTCCTGAAGTTAAGTTAGGAAAATACACCGGTTTAAAGATTGGTCACCAAGATGTCAAAGTCGAAGAGGCTGATTTAGAAGCCGCTATTGAATCAGTGAAGAATCAAAATGCTAGTCTCATCGTTAAAGAAGGCGTTGCCGTTCTTGGTGATACTGTCGTTATCGATTTCGCTGGTAGTATCGATGGCAAGCCATTCGATGGTGGCTCAGCCACTAATCACGAATTAGAACTCGGTTCTGGTTCCTTCATTCCTGGCTTTGAAGAACAACTCATTGGTCACAAGGCTGGCGAACATGTTCACGTCAATGTCACATTCCCCGAGAACTATACTGAAGAGTTAAAAGGTAAAGCCGCTCTCTTTGAATGTGAAGTTCACGAAGTGAAGGAAAAGAAAGTTCCTGAGCTTACAGATGAATTAGTCGCCGAACTCAAAATCAAAGACGTTTCTAACGTTGATCAATTCAAGGAATACAAAAAGAATGAATTAAAGGTCAACAAGGAAGCCGAAGAGAAACGCACCTACATCAATAAGTTAATTGATGCGATCGCCAAGGATTCAAAAATTGACATCCCTGAAGAAATCATCGATACCCAAGTCTCCTCTCGTAAAGAAGACTTAGAAAACAAGATCAAACAATCCGGTTTGACCTTAGAACAATACTTGCAATTTGTTGGCCAAAAAGAAGAAGAATTCTTGGCAAAGTTACACGAAGAATCTGCCCATGATGTCGCAAACTACATGGTGATGGAAGAAATCGCTGTCGTGGAGAAAATTGAAATCACTCAAGAAGAAGTCGACTTTGAATACGCGAAAATCGCTGATCAATACAAGATGAAAATTGAAGATGTCAAAAAAGCTCTCGCTCAACAAGAAAATGAATTCCGCAATAACTTGAAGATGCAAAGAGTGGAAGAATTCTTAATTTCGCACAACGAATAACATAACCAAATTCTTGAAAGGAGGATATCGTTATGGCAGATAAAGCCCAAACACTAACTCTCCCTTTACTAATCACTCGTTCCCTCGTCATATTTCCTGGCAATCAGCAATTGATTGAGGCAGGGAGAGAATTTTCTATCAACGCTATCTCGGCAGCTAGAAACGAAACTAATTCGTTAATTTTCGTTACGAGCCAAAATGATGTTGATGTCGAAAACCCCACCGAGACGGATGTCTATCGCGTCGGCACTCTTTGTCACATTATTTCCAACTCTGAAAGAGAAGGACACCAAAGAGTTCGCGTGGAAGTCGTGGAAAGAGTCCAATTAGACAACATTGCCCTTGAAAGCAAAGGCAATTACTATGTGGCAAAAGGCGATATTTTAGAACTTAAGCCAATCAGCGAAGAAAAAAATAGAGCCATTATTGTCGCAATCAACAAAATACTCGATTCGATGCCTAACATCGTTTCTCAAATGCCTCGCAATGTGGCCAATCTAATTTCCAAAGCTGATAGCGCAGCATCATTATGCTACGCATTAGCAGGATTCCTAGAAGCCCCACTTGCCAAAAAGCAAGAAATTCTCGAAGCGGATAACGCAGAAATTCTCATGACCTTGGTGACAGTCTTATTAAATGGTGAAAACCAAAGATCGGAGATTGAAAGAGATATTTCTGAGCAAGTCCGCGAATCAGCAGAAAAATCACAAAAGGAATATTTCCTCCGCGAAAAATTAAAAGCCATCAAAAAAGAACTTGGTGAAGATACCGATAAGGCCAACGATCCAGACGCCATTATGGAACGTCTAGAGAGCAATCCTTATCCTGAATTCATCAAAGCCAAAGTCAAAAGCGAACTTAAAAAGTTCGACATGATGCCATCTGGCTCTCTTGAAGGAGCTTTAATTCAAAGCTATCTCGATGTTTTAATGAACATCCCTTGGTGGCAAAAAACCATCGATAATGATGATTTAAAGAATGTTGAAAAGATTCTCGATGAAGACCATTATGGTCTAGAAGAACCCAAGAAGCGTATTGTGGAATATCTTGCGGTTAAGAAATTAACTGGCAACCTTAAATCCCCCATTCTCTGTTTCTTTGGGCCTCCTGGAACCGGAAAAACCTCATTAGGTAAGTCCATCGCTCGCGCTTTGGGACGTAAATTTTTCAAAGCCTCACTCGGTGGAATTAGCGATGAAGCGGAAATTCGTGGACATCGCCGCACCTACGTCGGTTCACTTCCTGGAAGAATTATTCAAGGCATGCGAAAAGCTGGTGTAACCAACCCGGTCTTCTTACTCGACGAAGTCGATAAGCTAGCTAGTTCTTATAAAGGCGACCCTGCCAGTGCTTTATTAGAAGTTCTCGATCCTGAGCAAAACAATGCATTCAATGATAACTATCTCGAAGAACCATATGACTTAAGTGATGTTTTATTCATCTGCACAGCGAACTATCTCGATCAAATTCCTGGTCCATTAAGAGATCGTTTGGAATTAATTCAACTCTCTTCCTATACCGAACTTGAAAAAGTGCAGATTGCCAAGCAGCACCTTATTCAAAAACAAATCGCTATCAACGGTTTAAAACCAGAACAAGCTTCTTTCACTGATGAGGCGATCACAACCATCATTCGCAGTTATACTCGCGAAGCGGGTGTTCGTGAACTCGAAAGAAAGATTGCATCCTGCTTAAGAAAAGTGGCAGTCGAAATTGTCAAAGATTCCAGTGTTACTTTCATTGACATTGATGTCGATAGAGTACATAAATTCTTAGGCACCCCTATTTTTGAAGATAGCAAAAAAGAAAAAGAGCCTCAAATTGGTGTTGTCACTGGCTTAGCATATACTGAGTATGGTGGCGATATTCTTCCTATTGAAGTTAACAACTTCAAAGGTAAAGGCGCTTTGATATTAACTGGACACCTTGGTGATGTCATGAAAGAGAGCGCATCAATCGCTCTTGACTATGTTAAAGCTAATGCCGAAGCATATGGAATCAATCACGATATGCTCAATGACTTAGATATTCACATTCACGTTCCCGAAGGAGCGGTTCCTAAGGATGGGCCAAGCGCTGGTATTGCGATTACAACCGCCATTATTTCCTGCTTGTCCAAACGCCCTGT
>CAYFSI010000028.1:0-11185 GCA_964345825.1 uncultured Staphylococcaceae bacterium
TATCTTTCAATCACTCAATTCGTGTTGTTGATTCCAATCGTAATTCTTAATTTTCATTATTTCACCAGCGGTTTCAATAAATTATTCCGCTTGAAACCGAATATGGATTCCCTAGTGGCTCTCGGTTCAACCGCTTCAATACTTTATTCCATCTACTCATCAATAATGATTATTCTTTCAACGACAAGAAATCAGCCTGATATGGTTCATCATTTTCTTGGACAATTATATTTTGATGGGGCGGGTACAATCCTCACCCTTGTTTCATTAGGAAAATACATTGAATATAAATCAAAACGCAAAACAAGCAACGCAATTAGCGATTTGTTAAAGCTACAAGGTGAGACCGCCATCATCGTTAAAGGCGAGCAAGAAATGATTATTGATATCAAAGATATCCAAGTTGGAGATATTATTAAATTGACCGCTGGATACAACGCCCCAGTTGATGGCATAATTCGCCAGGGCCATGGCAGCTTTAATGAATCGTCTCTCACCGGAGAAAGTCTTCCTGTTTTCCATCAAGCGGGCGATAATATTTTAAGCGGTGTGACTAATTTAGATGGATATATTCTCTATGAGGCGACTTCCACTTCGGCTAATTCGACGATTGCTAGAATTGTAGAAATGGTCAGTGAAGCATCTTCATCAAAAGCTCCAATTGCAAAAGCAGTTGATAAGGTTAGTTTAATATTTGTTCCTATTGTTTTAGGATTATCACTAATTACCTTAATCGTTTGGTGGATCGTTTCGAAAAGTTTTGAACAAGCGATTAGCTTTGCTATCCCTGTCTTAGTTATTTCGTGTCCATGTGCTCTGGGTTTAGCTACACCAATAGCGATTATGATTTCAACTGGTATGGCGGCTAAAAATCATATTTTAATACACAACGCCGAGGCTCTTGAAAACCTCAGTAAAATTAAAACCATTGTTATGGATAAAACCGGAACCTTGACCAAAGGAGATTTGATGGTGACTCAATTCGTGAGTTTAAATAATCAATTTCCTTCTTTGATTTATGGGATCGAAAAAACATCATCTCATCCATTAGCAGGGGCAATCATCAAATATGCTGAAAAAGAACTAATTCCTATTGCTATATTTGATGAAGTCATCACTGTTATTGGAAAAGGATTAAAAGGAAAATATCAAGACCAGCTATTTTATGCCGGAAATGTCGCCTTCATAAAAGAGGTTACTGGTTTAGATTTTACTTATGAGACAAGTCATTCTTCTTGTGTCATTCTCGCAAGTGAAAAAGAAGTGTTTGGCTATGTTTTAATTAATGATTCTATCAAAGAATCCAGCATTCAAGCGGTAAAAGCCTTCCAAAAGGATGGAATAAAAACCGTGATGCTAACTGGAGACAATAAAGAGAACGCTCACGAGATGAACAAGTTGCTTCATGTCGATGAGATAATTGCAGAAGTTTTGCCTGATCAAAAAGCGGAAATTATCCGCTCTTATCAAAAAGAAGGCATGACTTTGATGGTCGGGGATGGTATCAATGACGCTGTCGCTCTAGAAGTCGCTGATGTTTCGATGGCAATCGGAGCTGGCAGCGATATCGCGATTAAGTCTTCTGACCTCGTTTTAGTGAAAGATGATTTGTTTGATGCTTATCAAGCCTATAAGTTGAGCAAAAGAGCAATGCGCAACATCAAAATGAATCTCTTCTGGGCATTTTTCTATAATGTAGTTTCAATTCCAATTGCGATGGGTGCTTTATATCCAAGTTTCCAAATATCGCTCGATCCTATGATAGCGGCATTAGCTATGACTTTCAGTAGTGTCTTTGTCGTTTTAAGTGCCTCTACTCTTTTTATTGAGAAAAAAGCGAATAAATCATAGAAGTACATTTCTCTGCTTCATGATAAACTGAAAAAATGGAGTTACTATTATGCATGATCCTATTCTTATATCAATAATTGCGATATCAATAATATTCGCATCAACCACCCTTGGAGCTGGTTTAGTTTTCTTCTTTAAAAAAGACTTAACACCCAAGATTCGTTCGATTATCTTAGGATTTGCAGGTGGAATTATGATTTCCGTCGCTTTCTTCGGACTCATTCTTCCTTCAATTTCAGAAAGTCAAAAGTATTACGCTGATTGGTCTTTTTTGCCCCCTTTAGCTGGTTTCATTTTTGGTGGATTACTATTATTCGCTTTAGATAAAATCATCCCTCACTTTCACAAATTGACAAACACTGAAGAAGGCATGCCTAATCGGGCGGTGAATCAAAACATTCGTTTTTTTCTCGCTGTTACTATTCACAACATTCCTGAAGGTTTATCAGTTGGGTTTGCGTGCGGTCTGGCTATTGCCTTAAGAGCCGATCCTGTATTAGCGGCTGCTGCTAGTGCTTCCGCCCTGTCACTTGCTATAGGTATTTCTGTGCAAAACATTCCTGAAGGTGCCGCTATATCTATTCCCATGTTTGGGGATGGAATGAAAAAGTGGAAGGCTTTTTTGTTCGGTGCTTTTTCGGGAATAGTGGAGCCGATATTCGCCATTGTAGCTTTATTCTTGGCTCAACTAGTGGTTATAACGCCTTGGCTGCTGGCTTTAGCAGCTGGAGCCATGCTTTATGTCACTCTCGATGAGATTATGCCTGAGGCAAGACAGAATGGCTATTCCCATTATTCAATGTGGTCGTTTATGATAGGCTTTGTCCTTATGATGGCCATGGAAGTCGCGATAGTTTAAAAGAGGAAAATATTATGAACAAAATCGTTTTAAAAGTCGAAGGAATGAGATGCGGAATGTGCGAAGCACACGTAAATGATGCAGTGAGAAAAATTAAAGGTGTCAAAAAAGTTAACGCCGATCGCACAAAAGGCGAAGTAATCGTCATCGGTCAAGATGATACTGAAATCAAAGATATTAAAGATGCGATTGCCCAACAAGGTTATCGTGTGATTTCTGAATATAATGAACCATATGAGGAAAAGGGTTTCTTTGATTTTTTACGCAAAAAATAGTCGTTTTGATTTCTAAAAACGTTATTCTCAACCAATAAATACTTTTTATGCTTTGTTAATTACATTGTAATAACAGAACTATTTTTAATATAATATTGTATAAATACTTGAGGAGAAAAGATGGCGTTTGAAAGAAGAGAAGGCAATATCGGAGGAAACATAACTAGATATGCAGATAGGCATTTAACAAAATGTCCTTACTGCAAAGCTATTCATCCTCTTTGGTTGAGCGATGCGAAACCAATTAAAAATGAAGGTGAGCCGGATGCAGTTTCGTATATTTTTCAATGCCCTCATTGTCATGGTGTTATTGAGTATGTGGCTGAAAGCGATTATTCTTTTGTCACAAATGATGATTTTAGAAGCATAAAGTTGATTGATTCGGGGCTTGGAACAGAAAATCGACATTTGTTAAATGTTCCTCTCTCTTCCGATCAAATATATGCACTAATTAATAATTTTGGTGTCACAACAACTAGCCAACATGTTTTAGGACCTAATTACAACGGAAATAACAAATCGAATACTCAAAAAGACAATAGAGGTACACATGCATTACTTGGCATGATTTTCGGAATTATCGGATTGGTATCTTGCTTTTTTGGCGGAGCAGGAATTTTTTATAGTATTCCTGGATTGATTCTCTCTATCATGGGGTTAAAGAGTACGAAGAGTCATAGCAAAGCTATTGCGGGATTAGTGACCTCAATCATTGGTTTAGGAATTGAAGGTATCCTCGTCCTTCTCGCGATTCTCGCGATCTTTCCATTTTTCATTTTCTTTTAGTTTTCACTATTAAATTTTGTGTTTTGTTATGAACCATTTTTCCTCTTTACATCTTTTTAAAAATTAAGTGGCAAATAGAAAACAAATTATGCAATAATTGCACTTTTTCTTGTAAACTAATTTTGTTTAATTTATTCTTTATTTCGAAAAGAGATTATCTATTATGGCCTTAAAAGAAATACGCAAAAAATTCAAATTAACTCAAAAAGAAGCCTCTGAAATTGTGGGAATGCCTTTGCGAACATTTGTGATGTATGAGAGTGAAGAAAGCAGTGTTGATCAACTAAAACTCGAAAGGGCGATTGAAAAACTTCAAGAATATGCCGCTAAAGATACAGGCATATTAAAAGATAAGGTTTTAATGATTACCGGTGGGACTGGATCGTTTGGTCACGCCGTGGTGGATCGTTTTTTAGAAACTGATATTAAAGAAATTCGCATATTATCTCGCGATGAGAAAAAACAAGATGATATGAGAAAAATGTACAACAATGATAAATTAAAATTCTATATTGGCGATGTGAGAGACTATAATTCAATTAGGGATGCCTTTAAAGGTGTGGATTATGTCTTTAGTGCAGCTGCTCTGAAACAAGTTCCATCTTGCGAGTTCTATCCGATGGAGGCAGTGAAGACAAATGTTATTGGAAGTGACAATGTTATCACTGCTTGTGTGACCAATCATGTAAAAAAAGCTATTTTCCTTTCGACCGATAAAGCGGCTTACCCAATCAATGCAATGGGGATTAGTAAAGCTTTAATGGAGAAGAATGTTGTAGCGAGAAGTCGGCAATTATTGCCAGGTGACACAGTTTTGTGTTTAACCAGATATGGCAATGTTATGGCTAGTCGCGGAAGTGTTATTCCGCTCTTTTTACAACAAATTCATGATGGTAAGCCAATCACTATCACCAATCCTGATATGACAAGATTCATGATGACTTTGAATGATGCGGTTGACTTAGTGTTATATGCTTTTGAAAACGGCCAACAAGGTGACTTATTTGTGCAAAAGGCTCCGGCAGCAACGATTGAAACATTAGCAAAAGCTGTTATCAATCTCACCAACTCCAAAACTGGTGTCGAATATATTGGCACTAGACATGGTGAAAAATTATATGAAACATTAGTGACACAAGAAGAGATGCTTAGAGCGGAAGATCTAGGCGGATTCTTTAGAATCTTTGCTGATAATCGTGATCTAAATTATGATAAATACTTCAGTGAAGGTAATAAGCACTTAAATTTAGGTGAATCTTATACTTCTCATAATACTAGTCGTTTAAGTATTAATGAAATGGAGCAACTATTGAAGAAACTTGAATTATTTGGTGGTCTTGTTAAACAACACGATTAGTTGATGATATAATATTTTATAATGAACATATTAGTGACAGGAGCGAAAGGCTTCATCGGATTAAATCTATGCTTATGGCTAAAGAATAGTGGCTATCAAGTTTTCGAATATGACAAAGACTCAGCAAAAGAAGATTTAGTAAACTATATCGCTAAAACAGATTTTATCGTTCATCTAGCAGGCATTAATCGACCCTTAACCAAAGAAGAGTTTTATGATGGCAACGCAAATTTCACAAAAAAACTCGTCGATTTAATTAAAACTAGTGGCAAGGATATTCCAATTATTTTCTCGAGTTCTACACAAGCGGTTTTAGATAATGATTATGGCAAATCAAAGAAGATGGCAGAGGATTACTTGCTATTTTCTGGCCTAAATGCTTATGTCTACCGATTAGCCAATGCCTTTGGAAAATGGTCGAGACCAAACTACAATAGTGCGGTGGCAACATTCTGTTATAATGTGGCGCATGATTTACCTCTTGAAATAAGAGATAGAGAATACATCGTTCACTATAACTACATCGATGATATATGTGTTGAATTCTTAAAAGTCATTAATGGCGAGCAAAGAAAAAACAAAGATATTTTATATGTTAGTCCGACCTATGATTGTTCTTTAGGTCATCTAGCAGATCTTCTTTATTCTTTTAAAAAATCACGACAAAATTTTTTTGCCCCCTCTATTCAAGATGAATTTGAAAAGAAACTATATGCGACTTATCTAAGCTATCTTCCCACTGATCAATTTGCTTATCACTTAGATATGCATGTTGATAATCGCGGATCGTTTACAGAATTCTTAAAGACTCCTTTTAATGGTCAGGTCTCTGTTAATGTTGGTCATCCTGGCATTGTAAAAGGCAATCATTATCATCAAAGCAAAAATGAGAAATTCCTTACTGTTAGTGGGACTTGCTCGATAAAATTTCGTAAAGTTGGAACGGATGAAATAATTGAATACATTGTATCCGGCGATAAATTAGATGTGGTAGATATCCCAACTGGTTATACTCATAGTATTACCAATATCGGTCAAGACGATAGTGTGACTCTCATGTGGGCTAATGAACCATATAATCCTGACAATCCCGATACATTTATTGAGGAAGTGGAGAAGTAAATATGACTTGGTATGATTTTAATGAAAAAATAGCTAATGTGATTTATCGCCTTTTCAAAAAAGGCATTATTAAAGTCTCTCTTGGCAGATGTGGTAAACATTTTGCTTGTTCAAGAGGATGCTCTTTTTCTGGCATAAAAAAATTGAAGTCGGCAATAATGTTTCTTTAGGAAATGACTGCCGAATTATGACGACATTAGCTAAGGTAAAAATTGGTAATAATGTTATGTTTGGTCCTAATGTGACAATACTATCCGGTAATCACCGCATTAATTAACTCGGCAAATGTATGACCGAAGTTCATGACTGTGACAAAGAAGGCATCGAAGATAAAGATATCATTTTGGAAGGCGACAATTGGATTGGAGCCAATGCCACAATTCTAAAAGGGGTTATTATTGGTAAAGGTGCTGTGATAGCGGCGTGCGCTCTCGTGGCAAAAGATGTTCCAGCATATTCTATCGTCGGCGGTATTCCTGCCAAAGTGATTAAAATGAGATTTTTTAGAGAAGAAATTGTAAAACATGAAGATATGATATAGGAGATAAAAAAATGACAAAAAAAATTAAAGTTGTTACTATCATCGGCACTAGACCGGAAATCATCCGATTAAGCGAAGTGATCAAAGCTTTGGATAAAGACAGCGATTTTGAACACATCCTTGTTCATACTGGACAAAATTACGATTATGAACTCAATCAAATCTTCTTTGATGAATTAGGTTTACGAGCCCCCGATTATTATTTGAATTGTGCAGGCAAAAATCTTGGCGAGACAATCGGTAACGCTATCGCTAAATCTTATGATTTATTAAAGGAATTAAACCCAGATTCCGTTCTTATTTTAGGTGACACCAATAGTGCTCTTTGTGCCATATCCGCGAAAAGATTAAAAATTCCAATTTTCCATATGGAAGCCGGAAATCGTTGTGGTGACTGGAATGTTCCTGAGACTATCAATCGCAAAATCGTTGATCATATTTCGGACATCAATCTTGCTTATACCCAACATGCTTTTGACAATCTGATGAGAGAAGGAATTGATTCTCGATATACTTTTATCACTGGCACTCCGATGTTAGAAGTTTTGAATGCTCAAAGCGAGAAGATTGAGCAATCCAAAATTCTTGAAGATTTAGGACTAGAAAAAGGCAAATTCATCGTTGTTTCTTCTCATAGAGAAGAGAATATCGATATTGAAAAGAATTTCCAACAATTAATGCCAGCGATTAACGCTGTTGCAGAGAAATATCAAGTCCCCGTCATTTTCTCTACTCACCCACGAACCAAGAAGAGGTTAGAAGCTGAAGGTTTTAAAATGAATCCTTTGGTTAGAAATCTTAAACCGTTAGGATTTTTAGAATATGTTAAGTTGCAGGAAAACGCTATGTTTGTCCTCTCCGATAGTGGTACTCTTACCGAAGAATCCTGGATGAGACATTTCCCCGCTGTTTTAATTAGAACGAGCACCGAAAGACCAGAAGGCATTGAAGCTGGATCAATTGTCGTCTCTGGAATTGACAAGCAAGGCATTATGTTAGCAATTGATACGGCATTGATGAGATGGAAATTTGCTAAATGTCCTGAGCATTATGATGTGACGGATGTTTCTAGAAGAGTCATTGAATGCATCAAAGAAAAAATCCAAGTCGTCAATCGTGAGATTTGGCATAAATAGTTTTCTCGGCTAAATTATATATTTTCAAACAATTTTCAATAATTATTATCTTTTGGGTGTTTGTCGTATTTATAAACAATAGTTAAATATCGCAAAAGAACTAAAGATGAGCATAATATCTATGTTTTCCAATTAAAAGGAAAACTGCAAAAGAGAGATGTTTTAATTCCTATTTCCGGTTCTGGAAATTCCAAAAACATCGTCAAAGCCGTTGAATACGGAAAAGAATTAGGCTGTAATATCATCGCTGTCACCGGTTATGATGGTGGAGCAGTTGATAAACTGGCCAATTATCATATGCATGCTCCCATCAACGACATGATGAAAGCGGAAGATATCCATATGTCCTTTGATCATATGATTATGACCACTCTCCTCGATTTGTTTGCCCAAGAAAAAAATAAAAAATAGTGCCATATTGGCACTTTTCAATTGATTTTTCGTAAATAACAACTATCATATATATATGAAACTTACTGAATTAAGAAATACTTTGAAGATGTCTCAAAAGGAGACAGCATTGTTTTTGGGTATTCCCTTACGAACTTATAAGCGATATGAAACAAACAATGATTATCAAAAAACCTATAAATATACATTGATGTGCAATACATTATCAGCTCGTTTAGAAACACAAATGTCATCTGAGCCTCTTTTCCGCCATAAGCCCTATAATATCGTCGTTGCTGGGTGTGGATATGTTGGCCTCTCATTAGCGTGCATATTATCAAAGAAAAACAATGTTAAAATGACGGATATTAATGAAGCGAAAATCGCTTTAATAAATGACAACAAATCACCTTTTTATGACCCAATAATTGCAAAATATTTGCAAAATGGACAAAAAATTGTCGCAGAATTAAGCGATTCTATTTCTTATCAAAAAGCGGATTTTATTGTTATTGCCACACCCACCAATTTTGATGTCAAATCAAATTGTTTTGATACTTCCTCAATAGAAAATGTCATCAAGCTAACACGCCTTGTTAATAAAACCGCAACCATTGTTATCAAATCAACAATCCCTCTCGGCTATACGGAACTAATTAAGAAAAAAAACGCGGATGATAAAATAATTTTTTCTCCAGAGTTTTTAAGAGAAGGCAATGCTTTATTTGATAATTTAAATCCAGCGCGAATCATTGTGGGATGCGATGAAAAAACTAGAACTGAGGCCAAAATATTTTCTTTATTGTTAAAAGAAGCCGCTGACAAAGCGAATGTTCCAGTCTTATTGATGAAGAACGAAGAAGCGGAAGCGGTAAAATTATTTTCTAACGCCTATTTGGCCATGCGAGTGGCTTATTTCAATGAATTGGATTCATATGCAGAAGCGAATGATTTTCGAAGCCAAAATATCATTAAAGGTATCGCTCTTGATCCGCGAATTGGTAATTTCTATAACAACCCTTCGTTTGGCTATGGTGGCTATTGTTTGCCAAAGGACACCATTCAATTAGCGCGTAGCTTTTTAAACATTCCTAATAGTAATCTTATTAAGGCTATTGTTAGGAGTAATGCGACTCGAAAGCAATTTGTCACTAATCAGATTATCAAAAAAGCTCTTGACGTTACTCATAAAAAGAAAAACGAAATAATTATCGGTGTCTATCTTATCACGATGAAAAGTAATTCTGACAATTATCGTTCATCTTCAACGATTGATATTGTCAATATGCTAAATAAGCAAGGCATCAAGACCATAATTTTTGATCCACATTATCAAGAGGGAGAACAAGATTTTTCCTCTTTTGTGACAAAATGTGATTTTTATATAGCCAATCGATATGATGAAAAATTAAAAAAATTGAAAAACGTATTATATACAAGAGATCTCTTTAATCGGGATTAAGATATTTTTATCATAGAAAGGCATAATGGCAAATATGAAAATCTTAATTATTTCCCAACGTTACTATCCCGAATCATTTCGTGTTACGAATATCTCAGAAGAATTAGCGAGAAGAGGTCATGATGTCACAGTTTTAACTGGATTACCTAATTATCCAAAAGGATATATTTTTCCTGAATATAAAAAAAGCAAAATCGCCGTCAAATAATTAATGGGGTCAAAATTGTTCGTGTTTCTGAAATTGGAAGAAGAAAGGGCATCTTCTTTCGCCTCTTGAATTATTGGTCCTTCCCTTTTTATGCTTCAAAGCAAATTAAAAAACTTGATTGTGATTTATGGCGCAATTTCTTTAATTTTTATTATCATCTTGGTAAGGAAAACATCATTCAAATTTTCCAAAAAAGAAATTCTAACTATTTTGGCCTTTTTTGCTTTGAATGCAACTTATAGTTTGAATACTGCTCTGGGCAAAGTAATTGGATCAGAATTCTATCATGTAGAAGAAGTTGGGGCCTTTTCTTTAAGCGCTCAACTAGTTACATTAGCCACTCTTTTCGTGAGTGTTATAACTTCAATGTCAAAACCGGTTTTTTTCCTCTCTAGCAAATGACAAAGAAAAGTTAATTCTTTATTTCCAAAAAATAGACTTCCACTTAAGTGTATTCTTTATTCAAATTAAAAAATGTAAGGGTTGAACTTACACATTGGCAATTAATGATTGCTTTTTTTATTTACCTTTGATTCTCAAGAGAGTCATAAGGAACAATTTAGCATCGAGCCAGAAATTTACTGTTCTAGCATATTCAGAATCATAACGCGCTTTTTCTTTTGGATTATGATCGCGATTCATCTTTACTTGGGCTAATCCAGAAATGCCTGGTTTAACATCGAAAGCAGATGGAGTGTATGATTCTCGCAATCGTATTAATTCTTCTTCATTTTTTTCTGCACCTGGTCTTGGGCCTACAAATGACATAGTGCCACCTAATACATTGATTAATTGAACTGTTTCATCAATTGAAAATTTTCTCAAAAAGTTCCCAAATTTATATTCCATAGCCTTTTGTTGTTCTTCAGTCATGTCACTAGGCGCAATTTGAGGAGCGTTTGCTCTCATTGTTCTAAATTTGTAAATTTTGAAAACTTTTTTGTGCTTTCCCACTCTATCTTGTTTAAACAAGATTGGTCCTTTAGAAGTAAGTTTAATAAGAATTGCCACCCACCACCAAAGCAGTAGTGAACAAAAGATAATTCCGAATAAAGATCCACAAATATCGATCATTCTTTTCCAGAAGAAATAGAATTTTTGACTTTTCTTAAATTTGTAGTTTTTCATAAGATAACGCCTAATATCATATCAAAGTAAATTAAAAAAGCAAAAGTTTCTTGCACGATGCCTTAAACCT
>CAYFSI010000029.1:0-9777 GCA_964345825.1 uncultured Staphylococcaceae bacterium
ATGAAAGCGGAAGAGGTTCATGCAGGACTTTATCAAGAAGCTTTAGAGAACCTTGATCAGACGGAAGAAGTTTTCTACTATCTCTGCCCTGTCTGCGGAAATATCGAAAAATTCGTGCCGGAAAAATGCAGTATTTGTGGAGTTCCAGGATCTAAGTTTATAAAATATTAATTTTAGAATTATGTCACCTAATATTAAGCGGCTCTCCCACAGGCGAAATCCTGCACACCATCGATACATTTGGTAATAGAACAAAAGTGAACACCCTACCTTGTGGTGACGAGGTAGGGTGTTTGGAGTGTGAGACAAGTAAACAACCAGCAGTAATTACTCAACAGACGGCACATTAACAGTGTGTTCACCCCTGCACACGGAACAAACGGGAAACGTCAAGGGTGTTCACCCAACAAACGGCAACAAGGCTACCGTGTGCATTTTGTATCAAACTCGTGTTCTTTGCCATCGAAAACAAAAGGATTGATACAATTGTGTCGGTCTTTTTTATTTAGCTTTATATTGTCGGCAAATTATTTTTAAACTTCTCATTAAACTCTTGATAACGTCAACTATTAATTAAATATGCAAGATGGTATAATGCATATATGAAGAAACGCTCGTTACTAGCACTTTTGATTCTTCTTGCACCTTTCCTAATGGCTAATTCGCCATCTCCAGAATTATATTGTGATGAATACACTAACTATGAACTGACAAATGAGTCAATTATCATTAGTGAAGAAGAATCCACCAAATACATAACGTTCTCTGGCAATTTACAAAATACTGGTGATGGTATTATCAGCTTTATGGATAGTTACTTATCCTATTCTTTTGAAGGTAATTCTTATGAGATTATTACCGATTATTATGATGATGCAAGACCAATTCAAGGTCTTGTTCCTAATCAATCATACTCTTTTAATAAGATTTTCCCTTATTCTGGTAGCACTCCCTTTGGAACTGTCACATATACTTCAAGAAATCTTGGAATTTATGGATATCAAAGCGATGATTTTATCCAGACCATAGTTATTTCAAATCAAATCGTAACAGCTGTCAGTTATAGTGAAAACAATGATGAAACCACATTCACATATTCCTTTGATTGGGCTAATTCAGGAGAACTATCTGCTCAAACGATCTTTTTCTCCTTTTCGATGAATGATAACGATTATGTAGACTATTTTTGGGAAAGCATTAGCAAAAACGCGACAGGTCATTCCGATTTATATATAACCATTGATGGTGATGTATCCACCGAGGAATTCGAGAATGCCAATTTCTTTTTTATTCGTCGTTCCTATGAAAGCTATGGTTGGAATTTTTCTGGATTTTTAACTGGTTTAAGCAGTCTAATTATTTTTGGCCTTGTTATTATTTTCCTAATTGTATTGGCGCCAGTAATTGTCATTACTATTGTAATAGTGGTTGTTAATAGGAAAAAATAACAAACAACTAGCTCTTAAAATTTTATAGATTGTTTCAAGAAGGGTTACGACAAATTTCTATCCTTCTTTTTAAATTGTTTAACAAAATATAAAATAACGAATATAAATTCGATGATGAAAATACTGAGCAAAATAATTAGCATTCCTGAAGGAAAAATCATAAAGAGACGGAATTGATTAAAGAGTAAACCAATGCCCAAACTTATAGAATTCGCCCCTATAGAAATTAGAAATCCTTTCAAGCGAATATTCTTGAACCAAAAGATGATGAAACCTTCAATCAAAAAGACCAATAACTCCATAATTATTAACGAGGGAACATAATGATCCTTAAAAACAAAAATAAGAAGCAAATTCATCGTAATATTTAAAACGATATTCATTGAATAGACTGTCAGCAAATAAACTAATGACTTTTTATTAAAAATAAAATAAAACGGTACTTCAAGAACAAGAGTTAAAAGCAAGGCGAGTAGTAAGTTAAAAGGGATTTCCATAACCATTCATAATCCTAACACATCTCTTTTAATAATTTTATTACTTATTGGATGACCATTTAAAAGATTATTTACGATTCGCGACAGTGTGCTATAGTTAAGGTAGCTTAAGAAAGCGAGGTGAGTGCGATGGATGGTCTGCCCCGACATTATAAAAAAGTTCTCAGTCGAGTAACTGTTCGCCTTAATGCGCACTTAACCTCATTAAGAAAAAGATAATTATTAAGTGCTCATCAATACGCGAACGTGGATTCATCCTCAATACTGCACCGGAATAGGAGGTTTCCATGGATAAAAAATCGTTTATCCGTGTAAAGCCAGGCACCAAATTGTCTGCCACGAGCGAAAATTTAAAATCTGCAGCCGCTATGGACAAAGAAAAACTCTTTGCCTATTTTTCCACATCTGAAAGTGGTCTTGCGGATGAAGATGCTATTAAAGAACAACGTGATCGCTATGGTGAAAACAAATTCGACACTAAGCGTGGCCACCCAGTCCTCAAACGATTCTTTGCTGCCTTTGTGAGCCCTTTCACAGTCATCCTCTTAGTCATCGCAATAGTGTCCTTTATTATGGATATCGCCCTTAAACCAAATAACGAGAGAAACTATGTCACATTTATCATTATTCTAACGACGGTTATCTTTTCGGGTATTCTCCACTTTGTTCAGGAAACCAAAAGTTCAAATGCTGTTGAAAAATTAACATCGATGGTTGAGACAACTGCCACTGTTCTTCGCGGGGGAGTAAAATCTGAGATACCAATTGATGAACTTGTCGTGGGAGACTTGATATATTTAGGAGCTGGAGACATCATCCCATGCGATGGCCGAATCATCGATGTCAAAGATTTATTCATCACTCAGTCGGCGCTGACCGGTGAGTCAGAAGCGGTGGAAAAGATTGCTACCACGAATGTTTTGGATAACAAAACTATAACTGATATTCAAAACCTGGTCTTCATGGGTACGACTGTCATTAGTGGATCAGCACGCATGATTGCCATCGAAGTGGGAAAGAAAACAATTCTTGGCGAAGTTGCTAAAACTTTAACTGTCAAAGCCCCACCTACTAGTTTTGAAAAAGGAATTCGCTCTTTATCGTGGATTCTCATCTATTTCATGCTGGCGATGGTTCCAATTGTTCTCATCGTCAACGGCTTAACCAAGAATCAATGGCTCGAAGCTTTTCTTTTCGCCATTACAATAGCTGTCGGTCTCACACCAGAAATGCTGCCGATGATTGTTACTGCCTGCCTTTCAAAAGGTGCGGCCGCGATGGCCAAGAAGAAAGTTATTATCAAGAAACTTGACTCAATACAAAATTTCGGTGCGATGGACATTTTGTGTACCGACAAAACGGGAACCATTACTCAGGACCAAGTTGTCCTTGAACAACACCTTGATGTTCATGGCAACGAAGACGTTCGTGTTCTTCGTCACGCTTTCTTAAATGCATATTACCAAACCGGTTTGAAAAATATTATCGATTTGTCGATTATTAATAAAACCAATGAACTAGCTTCTTCTAATAATGAACTTGTCAACTTAGGCACTGATTTTCAAAAAATCGATGAAGTTCCTTTTGACTTTAACCGCCGCCGAATGAGCGTGGTGGTAAAAAACGGTGAGGGTAAGATGCAAATGATCACCAAAGGTGCGGTGGAAGAAATCATCAGTGTCTGTTCCTTCGCCGAATATAACGGCAAAGTCGAACCACTGACAGGGGAACTAAAAAAAGAGATTTTCGATAATGTGGCTGCTTATAATCGTAATGGTATGCGCGTTATTGCGGTGGCCCAAAAAACCAATCCATCACCAATTGGGGTATTTTCGACGGCCGACGAGAATGATATGGTTCTTCTTGGATATCTGACTTTCCTCGATCCCGCCAAACCTTCGGCCAAAAAGGCTATTAGTGACCTAATGGAATATGGTGTCAAAATAAAAATTCTCACTGGCGACAACGATACGGTGACACAGCGTATCTGCCAGGATGTTGGCCTCGATGTTAAAAGCATCATGCTAGGTTCTCAAGTTGAAGCTTTGAATGATGAACAACTAAAAGAAAAAATAGATGATATTGTCATCTTTGCCAAATTGCTTCCTGACCAAAAGGCCCGCGTTATTCGCCTTTTGAAGAAGAACCACGTTGTGGGGTACATGGGCGACGGCATCAATGATGCCCAGGCGTTGCGTGAAGCAGACATTGGCATCAGCGTTGACACAGCGGTTGATATTGCTAAGGAATCGGCTGATGTTATCTTGCTCGAGAATGATCTCGGAGTTCTCAAAGAGGGAATTATCGAAGGCCGTAAAGTGTACAATAACATCTTGAAGTATATTAAAATTACGACCAGTTCGAACTTTGGCAACATGCTCTCGGTTTTGGTGGCTAGTATCATCATTCCTTTTCTACCTATGCTACCGGTGCAATTAATTTTACTCAATATGATTTATGACATCTCGTGTGCAGCTATCCCTTGGGATAATGTCGATCCAGAATATCTTTCAAAACCGCGGCGTTGGGAGATGCGTAATATTGTTCAGTTTATTTTCGTCTTTGGCCCCGTTTCATCTATCTTTGATATTATCACCTTTGTCATGCTTTTCTTCGTCTTTGGCCCGATGCTCTTCGGAGCCTCTTATTTCAGTCTTTCACCTGAACAGCAAATAGCTTTTGCGATGTTCTTCCAGACTGGTTGGTTCATCGAGTCAATGTGGTCGCAATCAATAGTTATTCATGTTCTGAGAACTCAGCACATCGCTTTCATCCAGTCCCGAGCTGCGATTATTGTCTTTTTCTGCACGTTCATGGCCATTGGCTTATCTTCCATACTCCCTTTCCTCCCTGGAGTGTCCAGCGCTTTCCAATTCTTCGGAGCCATCCCGCCGCTCTACTTCCTTTATACGGCAGGAGTAATCGTCCTATATGTAGTTTTAGCCTCCGTTATCAAATATTTATATATCAAAAAAAACCAACCATTTTTATAAAGATGCCGGCTAACCATCCACCTTTATCTATGAGGTATAACTAAAAAGTAATCGATGGATTGTCGATTACAAATTAATGCCAATATTTTTTTGATTTTGTTTTGCAACAAATCTAAAAAGTCGCTTGAAAATGAAATATTGAATGTTATTTGCACAAGGCATTAACGTTATCAAAATTTTGCTGAATTTTAATGAATGCTTGGGATAAGGGATAACCATCTACGAAGCAATGGTTGACTGTAATATTTAAGTGCATGACAATTCGGCCGTTTTCTTCGCGATATTTATCCCAGAGAACGCGAGGGCAAGAAGAAGATTCATGGTTGTTGTCTGGTAGTGGATGGGTCATGGATTCAATCGAAAGCCAAGGAAGGCAAGTTATATAATAATCATCATATTCAGGACTATCATTAAATGTGTCTTTCACTCCATCTTGAAGTTTGGCGGTTTCTATTTCTTTAAAAGCAGCCTTATAAAACGAAGGATAATCTTGTATCATCTTAAAGCCACAGTTTTCGTAAATTCCAGTGTTTGTCATGACCGTAAAGGTCGGATTAATAACGTCATAGAGGCGAATCTCTCCGCGGACTTCCCGCAAGCGTAGCTCATCAATCGAATTTAGTCCTAAAGTGACTAGATAGAGGGTGTTGATAAAAAAGCTTGTTTTGGTCTTCTTGGAAAACTCCACAAGGGAAGTCACATCCATTTTAACATTGATGCCATAGCATGGATTAGAAAATGAACGGAACCAACCGTATTGTTTTCGTTTTGGAAAGTTGTCTTTATTGAATACTTTATACATAATATCTCTTTCTTTTTATCGAGAATAGTTGCCAAGAATTCTTTGTTTTTTAACGAGAACCCTTATCGTAAGGAATTCCTTCTGCTTTTGGCGCTCGAGATTTCTTTGAAGTTATCGCAAGAATGATCATCGTTACAACATAAGGAATCATCAAGTAAATATAAACCGATTCTTTGATATTGCTGAAGGATGGGAGGAAGGGAATACTTCCCGCCATACCTGATAACGATTTGAAGAAAGCAAATAGCAAAGCGGCAAGAACAATCTTCACTGGTTGCCAGTTACCAAATATCATAACCGCTAAAGCTAAGAAGCCATAGCCGGCGACTGTCGAGGCAAAGCCACTTCCAGCGGCTAAAGTAAAGGCTAAACCGCCAATACCAGCCAATGCGCCAGAAATCATAACGCCTGTATAGCGCATCCGATAAACATTGATGCCAACACTGTCGGCGGCAGCTGGGTTTTCACCGCAGGAGCGTAAACGAAGACCGAACTTTGTTCTATAGATGACAATCACTGTTGCAACAATGACAATAATGCAAATAATCGTGGTTAAATACATATTCTTAAAAAAGAGACGCTCGAAAAAGTTTGGATTCGCTATTGGATCCACGAGTGGAACCCAAACTGGAGTCAAAATTGCGGTTTGACCTTGACCTTGAACTGCCCAGGTAATGACAATTGCCAAGGCTGGCGCCAACATGTTAAGAGCGGTTCCGCCAATGGTTTGGTCAGCTTTGAGTCGAATGGAGGCAAAAGCTAAGAGTAATGAATAAATCACTCCACCAACCGCGGCTAGTAAAATGCCAGCCAAAACAATCGACTGTGACATGAAAAATTGACTGATTGGATTAGGATTATTGACGAAAAAAGCTGTGACGACAGGATTCATGACTTTGAAAAAGAGTGAAGCGATGAGGCCACCGATAATCATAATACCTTCAAGGGCAATGTTAATCGTGCCACTGCGTTCGGAATACATCGCACCGAGCGCAACGAGAATCAATGGGACCGCAAATGAGATCATTGACGAAAGTAAATCACCTAGTACATTCATAGTTATTCGCCTTCCTTATTAGGTTCAACAACGGGATTTGGTTCTGCTTCCACGCTGTTTTCTACATTTATATTTTTTTCTTTTCTATGTTTCCGATCCAATAAAAATTTGCCAATTAATTGTTTGATAACAAGGCTAAACGCGCTGAGATAGATAATGACCGAAACAACGATATCAACTACTTCAGTGGCAAACTCGGGTTGCATGGCATTACCACCAATTTGAATATATGCAATAAAAATAGATGAGAAGATAATTCCAATTGGATTAGAAGAACCTAATAAAGCAACTGGAATACCATTAAAGCCCATCGGGGGAATCACTTTTCCAATTAGCAGGGTTGCAGTTCCTGCTAAATAAGTTAACGCGCCACCAATGCCGGCTAATGCTCCAGCAATTACCATTGAAAGAACGATATTTCGCTTGGCGTTAATACCTGCATATTTAGAAGATTCTCTATTGTAGCCACAAGCTTTTAATTCATAACCGAATGTGGTTTTATTGAGAATGATATAAATGATGATTGCAATTCCAATAGCGAGAAATATACCAATATTCATGTAAGGGGATAAACCTTCCAAACCTAATGAAGGAAGTTTAGCGCCTGGATTAACGGTCACTATATCAACAGTTCGGCTTTGATCGGCGCCTCCATAAGTTGAAGAGAGCATCGCAGGGGTATTCGCGATAATCAGGTTGACCATAAAAAGGCCAATCCAGTTAAACATGATGGATGTAATGACCTCATTGACATTCAAAAAAGCTTTAAAGATTCCGGGAATGGCTCCCCATATGGCTCCGCCAAGGGCAGCCAACATGATGTTGACATACCAAGGAAGTTTAAGCACAATTGCTCCAAAAATGGCGAAGAAAGCGCCTACAACGTATTGACCAGCGGCTCCGATGTTGAATAGACCGGTTTTAAACGCAAAACCAACTGCTAAACCCGTCATTAATAGTGGAGCAGCGGTATAAAGCACCTGAAAGATAGTACTGACGCTACTTACGCCACCGGTTAGCATGATTCCAAGACCGTAGAATGCATCGCCAGGTTTAACGATCAGCATTAAAATAAAACCAATTAATATACCGATTATGATAGAAAATATCGAGGCACTTAATGCAACAAAACTTTTTGATTTGACGATTTTTTTGCTCTGTACCCACAACTTAGAAAAAAATCGATGAAGTGTGGCTCCTAAACGAGTCATGAATTCTTTAAACTTCATTATTTTGTTTCTCCTTCGTTAGTTGGCGAAGCAAACTTCGCATCGATTTTGGCTCCTGACATATAGAGTCCGAGTTCTTGGAATGTGGTTTTTTTCGGATCTAATTCGCCGACAATCGACCCTTCATGAATGACTAGAATTCGATCTGGTAAATCCATGACTTCATCCAATTCGAGAGAAATTAATAACACGCCACATCCGCGGTCACGCTCATTAACAAGTTGTTTATGAATGTATTCAATTGCCCCGATGTCAAGTCCACGTGTTGGTTGAACAGCAACAAGTAGTTGATGCTCACGGTCAACTTCACGAGCGACAATCGCTTTTTGCTGATTTCCACCAGACATACTCCTGACGGTGGTGCTTGAACCTTGGCCTGAACGAATATCAAACTTCGAAATCAAACCTTCAGCGTATTGATGAACCGCCTTTTTCTTTATAAAACCCCACTTTTGGAAAGCGGGTTGCCAATATCTTTGTAAAACTAGATTTTCTTCCAGGGAGTAGTCTAAAACTAATCCGTGTTTGTGACGGTCTTCGGCAATATGGGACATCCCTATTTTTGAGCGTTTTCTAACGGAAACTTTGGTAATGTCTTTTCCATTTAATAAAAGCTTGCCTGAGCTAATTTCTGTTAATCCGGTGATACCATGGACGAGTTCGGTTTGTCCATTCCCATCAATACCGGCAATACAAAGAATTTCGCCTCGTTTTACATCAAAGGAAACATTATTGATAGCGTGCTTTTTTGAAGAAGGTGATTTAATCACTAAATTCCGAGCCGATAAAACGACATCATCGAAATGAGTTGGCTCTTTTTCGATATTGAAATTAACCGAGCGACCAACCATGAGCATTGACAATGTATCTTTATCGACCTCACTAACATTTTTAGTGGCTATATATTTTCCTTTACGCAAGACAGTAACACGGTCGGCAACGGCCATGATTTCATTTAATTTGTGGGTGATGAAGAGAATTGACTTTCCTTCTTTAACTAAATTACGCATGATTTCCATTAATTCATCGATTTCTTGTGGAGTTAAAACGGCGGTTGGCTCATCAAAAATTAAAATTTCATTTTCACGGTAGAGCATTTTCAAAATTTCAACTCTTTGTTGCATACCGACAGTAATATCTTTGACATATGCATCGGGATCAACCATCAGTCCATATTTTTTCGAAAGTGCGATTACTTTTTCCCGCGCTTCTTTTTTCTTTATGAATCCCGCTTGATTAGGTTCGACACCTAATATAATGTTTTGTAAAACAGTAAAAACATCAACAAGCATAAAATGTTGATGAACCATGCCAATTCCTAGAGCGTTAGCGTCATTTGGATCTCTAATATTAACAACTTTTCCGTCTTTTTTGATAACGCCTTTTTCAGGTTTATAAAGACCAAAAAGGACGCTCATTAACGTTGATTTACCGGCACCATTTTCGCCGAGCAAGGCATGTATTTCGCCTTTTTTTAGAGTTAAAGTAATATTATCGTTGGCGATAATTCCAGGGAATTCTTTGGTGATGTTTAACATTTCAATGACGTAATCTGACATTGTAAATTCCTTTTAATCATTAAATAATGATTTCTTATTTTAAAATAGTATAACACAAAAAAAGACAAGCCACCAAATGAATGGTGGCTTGTGTGCTAAAAAGTGATGAGATTAAGCGCTGTAGTTGACAGAGATTTTGGAAGTGACAGGAGCGGCAGCAATATCATTGCTAACGACGACTGTGCCAGCAGC
>CAYFSI010000030.1:0-7841 GCA_964345825.1 uncultured Staphylococcaceae bacterium
AATGTGTGTAGGACTTATGGGATGTAATAACAATAACCGAACGCCTATTGATGTTATCATTATGGGCGGACAATCTAATATGGTGGGGTGTTCTCCTGCTTTGCAAGTTGCTACAGAAATCGGAAATGATAAATATAACGAGTACATTGAAGGATATCCCGGAATAAGGATCGCATATGATTGTTGGACAAAGCTCGATGAAGGAGGTTATTACAAACAGAATTCAAGTAATAACAACTTTGTCACCACAATGTTCGGGCAAGGTAATTCAACATCAAACTTTGGACCAGAAATGGGAATGGCAGAATACTTCTCTGAACATGGTAGAAACGATAAGGTTGCATTGATTAAACACGCCACAGGAGCAGCTTCTTTATATTGGGATTTTGCCTCTACTAGCTCACAACTAGACAGGACGATTTATTCTAACTTTATTAAATATATTAAAGATGCGTGCGAATTATTAAAGAGACAAGGATATGAACCGACCATTAAAGCTTTCTGCTGGATGCAAGGAGAGGGGGATGCTTTCCCCACTATCTATGCCGGATATGAGGGCTTAACTGAACTATTGATTCAGGATATTAGAAACGATTTAAAAGATTACAAAGACAAAAGCGAAATGGCTTTTATCGATGCTGCTATTTCGGATTCAACAAAATGGGTTTATTATCAACAAATTAATAATGCAAAACGCAATGTTTCAGAAACAGCAGATAATAATATTTTTATTGATACTTTAAGTGAAGGTTTAGATAAGAATTCTCTCCAGGAAGATGAGGCCCACTACCGTGGCTCTTCTATGGTAGAGCTAGGTCATTTATTCGCCGAAGCGGTTGAGCCATTCCTCACCCCAATAGATTATGAGTAGCAAAAGTAAACTAGTCACCAAAGACGAACGTATGGCAAAAACCATTCCACATTCTGTTGTCGTGTTATTTAATAATGAAAATAAAGTATTGGTGGAAATTCGTGCAGATGATGGTTTCTATGACTTCCCAGGTGGAGGAATCGATGATGGTGAGACCCACGAAGAAGGCGCAAAAAGAGAATTATTAGAAGAGACTGGGCTCATCGCTGATGACTTGGTCCTCTTCAAAGTGTATACAGGAGAAATAACTCATTACGTTTATTTTAATGGTAATGAAATCTATGGCGTCGATGCTGTTTTTTTATGCCGTAAATATCATGGAGAAATTAAACCTCAAATCGAAGAAGTTACTTCTCTTGTTTTCCTTTCTCTTGATGAATTAGCAAAGAAACAGATTAGCATGCGCAATTCTCAAATAATAAAAGATTTACAAGGACAATTGAAATATGATTAGGGTGCTTTCTATTTCCAATAGTTTTGGGGTCGATGGAACGACTTTTTTGCATCAAATTTCTAATTCTTTTGATACTCAAATTGAAGTCGGGACCCTTTTTATAGGTGGCTGTGAGATTTCTCGGCATTTGGATAATATAAAAAACAATATTGCTGATTATGAATTCTATCATAATGGTATTTTAAAGAAGATCGGGGCGACTATTTTAGAGGTTTTAAAACCTGAAGAAAGTGGCGAATCTCCATGGGACTATATTGTCTTTCAACAAGCTAGTGGTTTTTCCGGTATTGAATCATCATTTCATCCCTATCTTGATAATCTTATCGCTGAAGTTAGAAAATACAATAAACACGCCCAGCTTGCTCTCCATGAAACTTGGTCGTATTCCCAAGACTTTGACAACACCGCTTATGTTCCCTACCAATATTCTCAATCAAAAATGGGATGCATGATCGAAAAAACCTATTCTAATGTCGCTCATGATTTAGGTATTTCTTTGATTATTCCTTCTTTAAAAATCATTGAAAAAGCCCGTTCAATCTATGGCGATACAATGAATCGTGATGGCTACCACCTCACTGAGGAAGCTCGTTATCTCGTCGCTTGTGGCTGGGCCCTATTCTTATTAAAGCAAGAGGCTACAAAGCCTTTATTTGTTCCAAATTATTCTTCACTGGAAGGCTTTGAACCTTTAAAGAAAGAAAAATGCCAAGAATTGTATGAAATAGCTAGAGGAGTCTATCGTGATATCAATGGATAAAGTAGTAAAAGATAAATATCTTAAATGGAAAAATCATCGTCTCGAAGATGGTCTAAATAAAGAACTGGATTCGCTTAGTGAAGCGGAAATTATTGATGCTTTTTTTGCCGATCTTGCTTTTGGTACCGGAGGATTACGAGGAATAATTGGTGTTGGAACCAACCGCATGAATGTCTACACCGTAAAAAGAGCGACTGTAGGCTTAGCTAAGTATCTATTAAACAATTTCAGTAAACCCAGCATCGCTATCGCTTATGATTCAAGAAACAAATCACAATTATTTGCAGAGACGGCTGCTCAAGTAATGGCCTATTTTGGGGTTCGAGTTTTCTTATACAAAGAATTGATGCCTACTCCTGCACTTTCCTATGCGGTTCGAGTCCTATCTACTTCTGCCGGTATTGTTATCACCGCCTCCCATAATCCGAAACAATATAATGGTTATAAGGTCTACGGCAGTGACGGATGTCAAATCACAGATGATGCTGCCAATCTAATCATGAAAGAAATCGAGACTGTTGATTCGTTCATCGCTCTTCCCATTCTTCCTTTTAATGAATACTTAAAAACTTCGCAAATTGAATATATTCCCGAAACATTAATTGACACTCTCTTTCATTACGAAGCTTCCTTATCCACTTATGAAGGCAAGAGAAATATTAAAATTATCTATTCCGCTTTAAATGGGGCGGGCTATCGAAGTGTCACTAGTGTTTTAAAACTAGCAGGATATAAAAACATCTTCCCCGTGAAAGAACAATGCTATCCCGATGGGGATTTTCCAACTTGTCCCAAACCAAATCCTGAACTTCATGAAACTCTCGAGCTTGGCATCAAACTCGCCAAAGAGAAAAAAGCAGATATTTTAATTGTCACCGATCCCGATTGTGACCGAGTAGGAACCGCAATAAGGCATAAAGGGGATTACGTTCTTCTAAATGGAAATGAAATTGGCATTCTACTTTTTGACTATTTACTAAAAGTAAAAAATGTATCAAATCCTTTTATCATAAAAACAATTGTTACCAGTGATATGGCAAAAGAAATAGCTAAAAAGAAAAATGTCACTCTTTATGAGACGCTAACTGGTTTCAAATATATCGGCGAGCAAATGGGAATAAGAGAAGAAAAAGGAGACATTGGCGGATTCTTGCTTGGTTTTGAAGAATCCTACGGCTATCTCTCGGCAAAAAATATCCGTGATAAAGATGCCATTAACGGTTCGCTCATGATCGCTGATATGTGTGCTTATTATCTTGAGCAAAACAAGGATTTGGTCGAAAGAATGAAGGAACTATATGAAGAATATGGTTGGAATAAAACTTGTCTAATTAATAAAGAATTCTATGGACAAGAAGGTAAAAAAACCATGGATTCGTTTATGGTCTCGTTAAGAGAAAAGAAAGATTTTATATCTTTAAAATACAAAGAGGATTACGCCACTTCAAAAAGAACATTCGATGATCATGTAGAAGAAATATTTCTTCCGAAAAGTAATGTCTTAAAATTTTCCTTTATTGATGGATCATCTGTCACTGTTAGACCTAGTGGAACCGAACCAAAACTTAAGCTCTATTTCTACATAAAAGACGACAAAGATAAGCTCGAAGAAAAGATGAACTTCTATCAACAGATGTTCTTGTCTCTTTTCTAACTTCTTGTTTGGGGTATTTACCCAAACTGCCAAATTGATTTGCTCTAGGGAGGAAACTAAATGAAGACAGTAAAATTAAAGCCAGCTATAAAAGACTACATTTGGGGAGGAAACAAATTCTTCCGCTGGGGAAAAGAAGCTGACACTGACCGCATTGCAGAATGCTGGGAGCTATCTTTTCGTGATGAAGGGCCTTCTATCATTGATTCAGGAAAAAATAAAGGTAAGTTATTGAAAGATGTCGCTAGTAAAGAAGATATTGGATTTCTAGCCTCTTCTTTTCCTTTTTTCCCAATGCTTGTCAAACTTATTGATGCGAAAGACAACCTCTCAATTCAGGTTCACCCAAGTGATGAATATGCTTTAAAGCATGAAAACTCATATGGTAAAACCGAGATGTGGTACATCATTGAGGCTGAAAAGAATGCCTCACTCTATATAGGTTTTAACGATAATGTATCAAAGGAAGAAATTGTTAATAGAATCGCTGAGAACACTCTCATCGAAGCTCTTAATGACATCAAGGTTAAGCCAGGTGAATGCTATTTCATTCCTTCTGGAACTCCTCATGCAATCGGCAAAGGAATTACATTGCTTGAAGTGCAACAAAACTCGAATCTGACCTATCGTTTATATGACTATGGTCGAATTGGAAAAGATGGCAAATCCCGTGAACTTCATATCGAAAAAGCCCTAAAAGTCATGGATTTTAATAAATTTTACCCAGTAATTACCAAAGAAGGAAGGCTTGGCTATTCACCTTATTTCTCCACTTATTTAAAGAAAAACGATGGTTCAATAATACTCGCAAAAAAAGAATCATTTATTGCTATAACTATCGTAAACGGAGCAGGGACACTTAACAACATTCCTTTTTCTATTGGCGATACATTCTTTATTCCGGCGGGTCAAAAAGCTAATATCACTGGTGAATGCACTTACCTCATGATGACGGTGGAGGAAAAATAATGATTTCAATCGGAGTAGATATCGGTGGTACTTCAATAAAAGGAGCCTCTATAAACGGGCAAGGAAAAATCATTGCTAGGTTTTCTCTACCAATAATTGATAAAGAAGCAGGCGATGAAGCAATTGAGAGATTAGGAAAAAAGATTCTTTCCTTTATCAGCGAAAATAACATTAAAAGCAATGAGATTATTGGCATTGGTGTCGGTTGTCCGGGAGCAATCAACTCTGAAAAAGGAGTTGTTGATTATTCCAATAATCTAAAATGGGTCGATGTTCATCTTCAAGAAACCCTAGAGAAGATGACTAATATTAAAGTTAAAGTCACCAATGATGCTAATGCAGCAGCATTGGGTGAAGCCAAATTTGGAGCAGGGAAAGAAGCTTCCTCTGTTATTCTCCTCACTCTTGGAACAGGAGTGGGCGGAGGAATTATCATAAATGGTCAGGTTTATGAAGGAAATGAAGGCAAAGGAGCGGAACTAGGACACACTGTAATTGAAATCGATGGGCGAACATGCACATGTGGAAGGCAGGGATGTCTAGAAGCATACGCTTCGGCTACTGCCTTAATTAGCGATACCAAAGAAGCACTGAGAAAACATCCAGATTCACTAATGTGGAAACTGGTTAATAATGATATAACCAAAGTTAATGGACTAACTCCTTTTGACGCGAAATTAAAGGGTGACAAAGCAGCTAGCGAGGTCATTAATCGTTACATTAAGTATTTAGGCGAAGGAATTCTAAACTTCTGTAATATTTTTAGACCAGAAGCCATCGTTCTTTCGGGGGGGATTGCTCAACAAGGAAAAAACCTTCTTGATCCGTTGATTGATTATTGCGAAAAAAGAGACTATGGCTTTAAGGGAACTCCTAAAGTAAAAATCACTACTGCTCAGTTGGGTTATGATTCTGGTATTTTTGGCGCCGCTTCTTTATTTTTAAACAACAAATAATTTATTCTTAATATAATCGCTGAGTTCATTAGCTGCGTAGCGGTGCATCTCTTTATTCGGATGTCCGCCTACTGGCATAACACCTCCAACACTGGTTGATTTGCTTTCTAATAACTCAATATTTAAATTGCTTTCTTTTATAGCGTCTAAATAGGCCTGTTTTACAAAAGGTGGTAGAGGCAAAGCGGCTTCAAAGACAAGAATATGCAAATTAGAACCATATGTTTTATATAATGCTTGGACAAAAGATACAAATTGTTTTTTAAAACCGTCTTTATCAAAATGATCTTTGCCTACACTTCCATCGTTTGTGCCAAGAGCAATAACAACAAGAGAAGGAATGAATAATTTGTTGTCCCATTTTGGAGTCTCAGCTAAGCTTTGATTCCAATTAAAAGAAGCTAAGTTCAACATATCAGGAATGGTTGTTATCTTTGATCCTTCACTATAAATAGAACGATAGAGAGGAAAACCACTAACGGATACGGCTTGAATTTCTAGATCAAGTTTCTCTTTTAAAAGATAAGCATAGCTTAGCGCAAAATTCTCTTCGCTGGTCTTAAAAGGACTATTCTTACTGCTAGCTTCAACTCCATAGCCACAAGTAATTGAATCGCCATATATTTCTACATTGATTCTCTTTTTTTCTTCGTGCAAAAGAAAAGTTCCATCAGTCTCAACGTTAAGATAACCGACACGAGAGGATGAGCACTCGCTAATCTTCATTATTCGAATATGATGCTTATCTAAAACAAGATTATCTATTAAGGTAATAGTCATTTTTGGTTCATTGATTTCAAACTTTTTGGGAGTAAAATCATCAACAAAAACCATGATATATGGTCTATGCACTTCATCTTCAGTAGCGGTCGCAACAATTGTTATAGAAGAGGATGTTCCTAAAAAGGAAAACTCTATACCTGAACCTGAAAAATCCGTCCAAAGAATTCCGTTTTGGTGGTAATATCGTCCATTGAGTTTCAGGTTACTGTTTATGTCGGGTTTAGCAAAATCAATAATTTCCATATTTAATTCAATACCATATTTTTATAATTGCGATTATAGCATAACCTTTTTAGTACATCTTCATAATAGGTATAAAGGCTTTTTATTTCTTCGACTAATTACGCATTAAACAATTAAAACATATGATTTATTAATTAGAATGCAATGACACAATCTGTTGAATAGATTGTGTTGTCAATTAGGCGATATTTGGAAGTAAGAGCTTTTTTTGATAAAATAGAAAAGAAATTTACACTAAGTGTTCTTAAGGAGGAAATGAATGAAAATAACAATAGGATTCATTAAGCACAATTACCCAGGGGAAAAGAGGGTAGCTATCTTACCACAAGATATTAACAATTTGGAAAATGACATCGCAATTGAAAGTGGTTTTGGTCTAGAAATGGCAATTTCGGACCAAGATTATCTTGATAAAGGGGCTCTAGTCATGTCTCGAGCCGACATATTTGCAAAATGTGATTATATATTCTCTTTAAAATTACTCCAGCCATCCGATTATCAATATTTGAGAAAAGGACAAACAATTATAGGTTGGACTCATCCTTATGGTTCTGGAAGACCCTTTTACGAAAATGAGTGCATTCCCCGAGACATAAAGGTTGTTGATTTAGACAACATTACGCCCCGACTTTTCTACCACCACCACGTTTATGATCTCGATTATATTCCTCGAAACTTCATTTATCAAAACAGTGTGATTGCTGGTTTTAGTTCGACTTATCATGCTTTAATGGCTTTCGGAGAGATGCCGACACATTCAACAAAAGTGGCTATCTTGTCTTCTGGTAACGTTTCCCAAGGGGCATTCAAGGCTGTGGCCGCTTTTAATCCAACAATACAAATGTTAGACAGAAAGACAATGAATGAGTGTTACGCAACAATTTCTGAGTACGATATCATTATTAACGGAATTCAAGTCGACCAACCGAATATTAATATCATCAGCAAAGATCAACTTTCCATGCTCAAAAAGAACTGTTTAATAATTGATGCAGCCGCTCATCAAGGCCGTGCAATCTATGGAACAAAATTTACCTATACAGACGAACCAATTGCTTATACAGAAGGGGTGGCTTACTACTGTCTGAGTAATTCACCATCACTTTTCTATAAAACAGCTAGCAAAGAAATATCTAAAGCGTTTGCTAAAT
>CAYFSI010000031.1:0-6447 GCA_964345825.1 uncultured Staphylococcaceae bacterium
TTATATATCTCTTTTTTATTTGTTGACATCATCAATGAAAAGATGTTAATATTCTAATGCAAAAAATAGTAGAAAGCAGAGGCACCTCTCGCCAGATTGATTCAAGATCGATTGGCTAACGCTACATTCTAAGTTTTAGAAATGTTACGGGTGCATTATGCTCCCGTTTTTTGATAGAAAAGGAGATGATGTTTATCTTACCAGCTAAAAAATTTTACGGCCAGCAAAGGCCAAACAATCAATCCAAGGACTTAATTAACGAGTATATTCGTTTCCCACAAGTCTTATTAATTGGACCTCAAGGAGAGCAATTTGGTGTGATGTCCTCTCGAGAAGCACAACTAAAAGCTAATGAATTTGAATTAGATCTTCTATGTGTCGCTCCTCAAGCTCAACCACCAGTATGCAAAATTATCAACTATAGTAAATGGAGATTTGAACAGCAGAAAAAAGCTAAAGAAGCTCGCAAAAATCAACACATAGTTGAAACCAAAGAAGTTCAATTAACACCTCAAATCGGTGTCCATGACATGGAGACTAAGGTTCGCGCCGCAATTAAATTCCTCGATGAAGGAAACAAAGTTAAAGTCGGTGTGCGATTCAGAGGTCGCCAGATGGCTCATATCGAGGTTGGACAAGCTGCCTTAGATAAATTCATCGAATTAGTCAGCGAATACGCTGTCATAGAAAAACCAGCCGCTATGGAAGGTCGATGGCTCATCGCCATTCTCGCGGCAAAGAAAAAATAGGAGAAAACCATTATGCCAAAAATGAAGAGTAAAAGAGGTCTCATGAAGAGAATCAAAATAACCGGCACTGGTAAGATTATCAGAGGCCAGGCTTATCGCTCACACTTAGCGCCACACAAAACAACCAAACAAAAGAGACATTTAATGAAATCAACTCAAGTTCACAAGACTGACTACAAGAGAATTAAATTTCTCATCATTAAATAAGGAGGTAACCGAAAATGGCAAGAGTAAAGAATAGTGTTGCTACACGCGCACGCCGTAAAAGAGTATTAAAAAGAGCTTCTGGTTACTTCGGAAGTAAACACATTTTATTTAAAACCGCTAAAGAACAAGTCATGCACAGTTTACGCTATGCATACATTTCTCGTCGCTTAATTAAAAGAGACTACAGAAAGTTATGGATCAGACGTATCAATGCTGCTTGCAGAATGAACGACATTTCTTATAGCAAATTCATGTTCGGCTTAAAAGCGGCCAATATTAATGTCAACCGCAAAATGCTCGCCGAATTAGCAATCCATGATGCCCAAGCTTTCGCTGACTTAGTCAAAGAAGCCAAAAAGCACATCAAATAAGTAATTCTTAATTTGAAAAAGACTCCGATAAAAGGAGTCTTTTTTGTTATAGAATACCTTCGGTTTTTTCGTCATCGAAAGATAGTATTTTGGTCTCGATATTTTGAATGGCTTCCCTAATTAAGTTCTCATAATCAAATTTAGCTTCGAAGGTTAAAACTTGATCGAGCCGAGGAGAAGTCTTAGGGGCTTTCGGAGTGAAGATGGTGCAGCAGTCTTCATAGGGACGAATCGATATTTCGTAAGTTCCAATTTTACGAGAAATTTCAATAATTTCGGTTTTGTCCATCGTTGCACAAGGACGAAGTATTGGCATATTGGTAACTTCATTGATGACGTGCATTGATTGGAGGGTTTGGCTAGCCACTTGACCAATGGATTCACCGCTCGAAATAACGGGGCATTTTCTTCTTTTCGCTAAGCGTTCCGCCAAACGGAACATCATTCTTCGCATTACGGTGATGCAATAGCTTTCATCGGCGTTATCGTAGATGGCTTCTTGGATCTTGGTGAAGGGAACGATGTGAAGGCGGATACGAGATTGATATTTATTTAATGTGTGGAGCAAATCTTCCAGTTTATATATGACTCCGGCTTGAGTATAGGGAGGAGAAGCAAAGTGAATGCATTCAATCATTACCCCTCGTTTCATCATCAAGAAGGCAGCAACCGGAGAATCAATTCCGCCAGAAAGCATATGCATGCTTTTGCCACCAACTCCAAGAGGATATCCCCCCGCACCTAGGAAGGTGTGACAAAAAATATAGGTCGCTTCCTCTCTCACTTCAATGGATAACATAATGTCTGGTTCATGGACATTAACTTTAAGATTAACATTTCGAAGGATATGACCAGCAATTTCGCGCGTGATTTGTTCAGACACTAATGGATATTTTTTATCGCTTCTTTTGCATTTTATTTTAAAAGTTTGTCCCTTTTCCTCTTTAATTAAGTTGAGGGCGGCTTGTTTCATTTCTTCCATATCTCGAGAACATTTATAAACAAGCGAAAGAGAATGAATTCCGCTGATGTCTTGAAGTCTCAAAATAACAGGCTGATAATCAGTTCCGTTGAGAGCGACATAGATGTGGTCATAGCGGGTTTCAATTTTTAATAATGAGAAATCTTTTAAAGCGAAGCGGATATTAACCGCTAATGTTTTAATAAAGTCTTTTTTGTTTTTGCCTTTGGTCGATAACTCGCCAAAGCGGACCATGATATGATCGTAAGTAATCATCTTTTTATTCCTTTCACCACTTCATCTAAAGAAGATAAGAAAAGAGAAATGTCACTTTCTGAATTTGATGTATCTAAAGAAACACGAAGTGTATTTGAGTATATTTGTTCGGATTTACCCATAGCTTTTACAACATAACTATAGGCTTCTTTTCTTGCATGACAGGCTGAGGTTGAAGAAATCATTATTCCTCGATTGGAGAGAGCTTCCACCACCACGCTGGCTTTACGATTTTTTAAGGAAAAATTAATAATGAATGGGCTAGCGTCATTTGGAGAATTAATTTCATATATTTCAGTATTCTCTAATAAGTAAGAACGAATTAGTTGATTTAGTGGCTTAATATGTTCAATTTTAGAAGGAATGTCAGTGAGAGCTAAGCGGATGGCTTTGCTTAAAGAAACCCCCATCGCCACATCGTTGCTTCCGGAACGAAAGCCACCTTCTTGACCGCCTCCGGCCAACAAAGGAAGGAGATCAATTTTCTTTCTTTTCAATAAGACCCCACAACTATTTAAAGCGTTAATTTTATGACCTGCGACAGTAATGAGATCAATCTTTGAATAATCAATAGGAAGCTTTCCGACTGCTTGAACGGCATCGACATGAAAGATAATTTTTGGATGTTTGGCTAATAAGGCGGCAATCTCACCGATGGGATTAACCGCTCCGGTTTCGTTATTGACCGCCATTAACGAGACAAGAGTTGTGTCGTTTGTAATAGCCTTTTTCAAATCTTCAATATCAACAATTCCATCTCCATTAACGGGTAAATAAGTGACAGTAAATTGAAATTTTGATTCTAATTGGCGAAAGACTTCCAAAACGGAAGGATGTTCCGCGACGGAAGTGATGATATGCCGTCCGCGGTTGGCATATTGAAAGGCTGCTCCTTTGATGGCTAGATTGTTAGCTTCAGTCGCTCCACTAGTAAAAATAACTTCGTGATTGGATAAATGAAAACAATCTAATATTTGTTGCCTAGCCATATCCAAAAGATGAGAGGCTTTTTGCCCCTCAAAATGAATACTGCTGGGATTGGCAATAAATTGTTCACTAACTTTTTGATAGGTTTGAAGAATCTCCGGATTCACCAAAGTGTTGGCAGCATTATCAAGATAGATAATTTTACTTTCTGGCATCTGCTTCTTCCTCCACGTGCATGCGACGATAAATTGCGCTTGCGTCATGGTAGACTTTTAAGAATTCACCATCATAGAATGACTTCTCTAAAACATTGAGTTGTTGGTGAACATCCTTTTGATGATGTCGATCGCGATTGGCATATACAATAGCGGATTCGGCTAGTTGAGCTTCGCGACACTTGTTTTCCGCATCATCAAAGAAAGCATTGGCGACGTTCTTTAAGGAATTAGCTTTATCATTTATCATTGCCACGTCAATTGGCTGGACTTTTAAGGCAATATCGATTTCATTTAACAGGTTGGAGCAGCTGTCAATTTGGTCTGTGGATTGATTGGTAAAGTCAGGTATATCGAGATTGCGTAATAAACTGTCGACCTGTTTGCAGTGATAGTAATAGGCAAAAACCATAGTGTAAGCTTCTTCACTAGATTCTTTTAAAGAGTCGAGGTAGGCCTTGAAATCGAGCACTTGGCTATTGGCGGTGCTGTAGTCTTCATTCAGTTCATCAAGTTTTTTCTTTAGAACGCTAAAGGGTTGTTTGGTGGAAGAATGGATAAAATTGTCTAAATTGCGCTTGGAAGCGCCGAGCTTGTTCATGTCCTCTTTGAGAGTATCAATTTTTTCTTTTTGTTCAGGAGACATAAACACTATTTACCTCAGGTAAGAGGGAACAAATTTTTAAGAATATTTTTTCTAAATCAATGACTTTAGCATAGAGAGTATCACATGATTTGGTGAAATCATCTTTGTCTTGAGCTTCTTCAACTAAAAGGTTATGAGTCTCTTCAATTTCTTGCTGAATTTTGTCTAAAGATTCCATTACACCCACAGTTTGCAAAGCAATTAATTTTCGGCGATTTGAATCAAGAGTCATATTCCAAATATCAACGCGATGTTTATAAGAAAGGTTGAATAGAGGAATGCCTGAACTTTCGAAATCGTTATATTCTTTGGTTAGAGCGGCTATTTTATCTGGAATAACTGATTGAGTTAGAATGCATAAATTTGGTAATTGGCTTAAAGCAGAGTCAAGAGCTTTGATGACTTTTCCAATCACTGGAATGAGAGCATTAGCCTCTTCGTATTCTGCGCTTTCAATATGGTTTTCAAAGTCTGAGAAAGAAGTATCGAGTTTATCAAAAACGCGCGTAAAAGAAGAGGTAACAATCTCTAAATCATTGGAATTGGCATAGAAAATTTGTTTCACGCGACGATAATCTTCTTTGAGACGTAAGACAAGATGCCGAGCTTCTTCTTCGGGTTTAATGACATCGAATAGGTCTTTGTCTAATTGATTAACTTTTTGTTCAAAGGAAGCAATGGCTTTTTTTGTATCGCTGATAACGTTTTTGATATTTTGAAATTGGTTGTTGGCCACTAAGGCTTTGACCTGTTTTATCATCGACTCAGCAAATTTATCTTCACCTTCAAATACTTCTTTGAATTTTTTAGAAAATTCATTGTATTTTTCAACGTAAAGTAGATTGGTACGGGAAATAATTTCCAAACGATGAATGTATTGGGAATCCTGACCGATTAGTAAGGCATCAAGATAAGAGTATTTTCTTTCTAGTTCCTTCACTTGGCGGCGAATGGTATTTCGCGAAAGGACAAAATGGTACAAAAGGTAGAGACCAAGACCAAGTAAAATCGCGGCGCCAATACAAATAAGAATGATTCCGATTTCATTGAGCTTTACTAAAACAATATTTGCCATATATATCTCCTTTCGTCCATGATTTGTACATTAAAAATGTAAGAAATGATATATCAAAACTATTTTATCTTTTTTTCGTTTCAATATGAAACTCTTTTTCCATAAATATCTTTATTCTTTTAATAGATTAAAGTGGGTATACCACTGTCCCAATGCTTCTATCCTTTGGATAGGCCATAATGTTTGTACTTTTTTTCTCAGAAATATAATCGTTGACTGATTGAAGATAATTCTATATATTATTAACTGCATATAATGCAGCATGTGAATACAGCTTGTCTGACGTTTGACAGCAAAAAAGTAACCTAAGCTCAATGGTGAAAAGTCAAACACCCGAAGCAAGGAATTCACACCTATTCATTATTTTGCAAAAAAATAAGGAAAGGAAGGAAAATATATCATGAGATATACTGGATCAAATTGGAAAAGATCTCGCCGTTTGGGTTTTTCAACACTCGAAACTGGTAAAGAAATTGCCAAACGTCCCTATGGCCCTGGCCAACATGGTAATGGTCGCAAGAGAAAACCATCGGAATACGGCAAACAGTTAATTGAAAAGCAAAAGCTCAGACATATGTATGATGTCAATGAAAGACAATTCCGTCGTCTCTTCATGATTGCGTTACGCAGCACTGAAGTTACCGGATATGCCTTCATGAAATTACTTGAATCACGTCTCGATAACCTCGTGTTCCGTATGGGCTTAGCTCGTACTCGCCGCGGTGCTCGTCAATTAGTGAATCATGGACACATCGAAGTCAACGGCAAAAAGGTCGATATTCCAAGTTATTTGTGCACAGTTGGTGATGTCATCTCTGTTAGAGAAAACAGCCGCGACTTAAAAGTGATTAAAGAATCTCTCGATTCTCTCGCCACAAAAGTCGGTTGGGTTGAAGTTGACCACGAAAAACTCTCCGGAAAATTTGTCCGCGAAGTTGATCGCAAAGAATTACCACAAGACATCGTTGAATCACAAATCGTTGAATACTATAACCGCAAGCTATAAAAACAAAAGGAACC
>CAYFSI010000032.1:0-6402 GCA_964345825.1 uncultured Staphylococcaceae bacterium
CTACATTGAATGCCATGATAACAATACCCTTTTTGATAAGCTAACCTTTTCAAATTCTGAAGAAGATGAAAACACTCTTTTTAAACGAGTTAAACTAGCTAACGCTTTTACTGTATTATCATTTGGTGTTCCGTTTATTCACATGGGTCAAGAAATTGGCTTGAGCAAATATGGCCTTGATAATACCTACAACCGCTTATATGTCAACAATATGAATTGGGAACAAGTCGATACTAATTTTGACATGGTGTCTTATTTGAAAATGGTAATTGAGTTGAGAAAAAACGCTCTTCCCTATCTCAAACTAAACAGTCAAAAAGACATCGCCATTCTCTTTGAAACTATCTATTGCGATAATGGGTTACTAGTTTTTTACTCTGATAAGAAAGAACTACTTCAAAAATATCAAAAATTATTGATTATTATTAACCCCACAAATGCAAATCAAACATTTCACACTGATGAGTACTTTGCTTCCCTAACTCTTGCTGGAGAAGGCGAAGTATTTACCAAAAACAATTTAATTCCTCCCACCTCGTTTAATATTTTATATATAAAATAAGAATGCGACTTTTCAGAGTTTTGCCCGGTTATAATATTAATAATTGGGAGCTTTTTTATGATTAGTAGCGTCGTAATTACCGGTTATTTAAATGAAATTATTAACGAGAGATTTCGTCTTGTTAAAACCAGCTCAGAAGATGCCTTCCATCCTTACGAAGAATTAGTGTCATTTATTCCAGTTTTGTATTGGACAAGAGACCAAAAGAATCCTTTGTTATCAACGAAAAAAGGAGCCTATATTGTCATTCGAGGACATTTAGAAAGCGATAAGAATATCGGACTTTATATTCTTGCCGAAACCATACAATTGTCTAAATAGAAAAAAAGAATATAATATTCTTATGTTACATTACATCAAGGCCATCTTTTTCCAAGGAATTCCAATCCTTTGGGCCTATATTACGTGGATGAAGCGTTATTCCAAACATCCCGATCGTTATCCTCTTGCTTTGCGATACAAAAAACTAGCCAAACTAACGCGTGCGGTTGCCAAATCATTAAATGTTGAATTTCATATCGAGGGGATGGAAAACATTCCAGATGAGCCATACTATTTAGTGGCAAATCATCTCTCATTTTTCGATCCATTGGCTTTCTTATGCGTTCTTGACAAACCAATCAGTTTTGTGGCCAAGATAGAGAGCGAAAAAATGCCTTTTGTTGGATTGGCTGTCAAAATACTCAATGGCCTATTCATCAACCGTGATGATATTAAAGAATCACTTAAGACAATGATGTCGCTTACCGATTATCTACAAGAAAAAACGCGAAGTTGGTCTATTTTTCCCGAAGGGAAACGTAACTTTGACCAAATGGCGTTGTGCAGTGAATTCCATCATGGAACATTTAGATCTGCGACTCGCACTAATACTCCGATTTTACCAGCCGCTATTTTTGGTACTTCCCGTGTTTTGCAAACAAAGCCTGAATATAAGAAGTTCCCTATCTTCATCAAGTTTTTGCCCCCAGTTTTGCCTAATCAATACGAAAATATGAATACTAAAGATATAGCAAAAAATATTCAAGATTCGATTCAAAGAACTATCTCTTTTGATCTTCGCTTAAAAGATCATAAATATATGTCAAAGCGTTACCCTAAAAAGTATCGCTTTAATCATAACGATTAAGTAACAATATTTTTTCTTAAATATTTAGGATAACGATTTTTGATAATCTTCCCATCGCTTTTTGCGATGTCAATATTCAGAGAATTATATTTCAAAAGTACAAAACCACGTGGAGTGTTTGAAGAAATGTAGTTACCTTTTAGGTATTCTAGACTTTGGTAATGATTTAAACTAATTTGCTGATCAAAAGTATCGATATAGCGAGCATAATGGACATCATATTTGATGATTTGTCCACTGACATCTCCGATTTTTATTCCATATCGAATAATAGATAATCCTTTAATGGGGAAAAACTTTGAAACACCAAAGAGAGTAGAACCATAACAAAGAACATTTGAACAGCCAGGAATCGATTTATCATATGTGGCAAAAACAGGCAGGCGAATCATAGAAAAAGGACGCGATGGCTTTTTAATATGACAAATGTACTGGCCTTCTCCCGGGAAAAGATGAGGAAAAAGATGTACGCCAATTGCTATTTTTGTGGTGTAAAATAATTTGTTATTTACAATAGGCAAAACTTGGGCATCGCTATTAGCTAATAAATATTCAATTACTTCTTCATCTTCCTCATAAGAGAAAGAACAGGTGGAGTAAGATAAAACTCCTCCTGGTTTAAGCATTTCGTAAGCGATAAGAATTAATTGTTTTTGAACTTCTTGGCACCTCAAAACTTTTTCATAAGTCCAATCCATTTTGACTAAATCGTTTTTGCGAAACATACCGCTTCCGGAACAAGGTACATCAAGAATGATTTTATCGAAAGTATCGCGATAATTCTGATATATTGATGAAAAATCATTAGATACAATCATTGTGTTTCCAATTCCTAACCTTTCGATATTTTCAAGAATCTTTCCCGATCTAGCTCTTGAAATATCATTAGCAATTATTAATCCTTGATTATTCATTAGAAAGGAAGCCTGAATTGATTTTCCGCCTGGGGCAGCACATAAATCTAAAACGACATCATCTTCAGAAAAAGTCAGCAAACTTGAGACTGTCATAGCGGATGGTTCTTGTAAATAAAACGCTCCTAATTCATGTTCCAAGCTCTTACCTAAATCATAGATATTTTTATCATAAATGAATGCATGTGGCGTAATAGGGTGTGGGATAACATAAGGATGGGAAAATAAAAACTCTTTATCTTTCATTTTGCGGTGATTCAAAAGCACAGCATGTTTAGAATCCTGATTTAATGACGCGATCAATGAATCAATTTGTTGGTCGGTTAAATATTTTTTAAGATGCGTTTTAAAATCCATAGGGTTATTGTACAATAAAAGACAAGCTAAAAGTATTTTTAATACATGATGCTGTGCTAAAATAAGAATGAGGTATTTTTTTATGAGAATGGTTGATTTAATTATTAAGAAACGCGATGGTCACGAATTAAGTGATGAAGAAATTCGTTTCTGGATTAGCGGATACGCCCAAGGAGAAATCCCTGATTATCAAAGTAGTGCCATGCAAATGGCGATTTTGTTCAAAGGAATGAGCCATCGAGAGGTTTCAACATTAACTGATGCGATGGAACATTCAGGAGAAACATTAGATCTTTCAATGTTGAAGGGTGTAAAAGTCGATAAACATAGTACTGGTGGCGTTGGTGATAAGACAACTCTTGTTCTTGGACCGATGGTCGCGGCTTGTGGCGCTACTTTAGCTAAGCTAAGTGGCCGTGGATTAGGACACACTGGTGGCACTTTAGATAAATTAGAATCAATTCCTGGCCTAACAATTGCTATTTCTGGGCAGAGATTTATCGATCAAGTCAATAGCATTGGCATTGCAGTTGCTGGACAGACAAAGTCTTTAGTTCCTGCAGATAAAAAAATGTATGCACTTCGCGATGTCACTGGAACAGTTGAATCTATTCCACTCATCGCCGCTAGCGTTATGTCTAAAAAACTCGCTAGTGGTTCAGATGCCATCTTGCTCGATGTTACTCTTGGCGAAGGCGCGTTCATGAAAAACATGGATGATGCTCGTGAATTAGCTCACATCATGGTACAAATCGGAAATCGTTTAGGACGCGATACTCGCGCTGTCCTTTCCGATATGAGTGAACCTTTAGGAATGGCAGTTGGTAACTCTTTAGAAGTAAAAGAGGCTATCGAAGCTCTCCACGGACGTGGTCCAGAAGACTTGATGGAATTATGCTATACCGCTGGATCGATCATGCTTGTACAAGCAAAGTGCGCCAAGGATAAAGTTGATGCTCGTAAAAAACTTGAAGAAGTTATCACTAACGGAGCAGCTTTCAAAAAGTTCTGCCAGATGGTGGAAGCCCAAGATGGAGATTTAAGCTATATCCTACATCCTGAAAAGTTTGAAGTGAGCAAAAGCATCATCGAATTAGTAGCAGAGAAAGAAGGCTATATCAAATCAATTGATGCTTTAGAAATTGGTGAAAGTTCAATGAGGCTCGGGGGTGGACGCGCTACACTCGATGATATTATCGATATGTCCGCTGGAATACTCCTTAATAAAAAAGTAGGCGATTTTGTTCATAAGGGAGACAAACTCTGTACTGTCTATACCAACAAAAATAAAGAAGCTTATTTACCTGTCTGTGAAGATATCAAACACGCGTTCGTTATTGTTAAAGAACACGTTCAACATACCACTGTAATTAAAGAGATTATCGAATTGTAATATGCAGAAGCCTCTCGCAGATCAGTTACGCCCTAATAATCTCGACGAAATGGTCGGTCAATCTGATCTCTTAAAAAAGGACAGTGTCTTTCGTCGTGTCATCGAGGCTAATCACATTCCAAACATGATTTTTTATGGTCCCCCAGGAACAGGAAAAACGACCATGGCAAACATCATCGCAAAACAGAGCAATCTATCTCTTTATCGTTTAAACGGGACAACTGCATCAACAGAGGATATCAAAAAGATAATTGCCGATATAAATAGCGTTTTTACAAGCGAAGGAATCTTGCTGTACTTAGATGAAATTCAATATCTCAATAAGAAACAGCAACAGTCGCTTCTTGAATTCGTCGAATCTGGTGATATCACTCTCATTGCTTCAACAACTGAGAACCCATATTTTTATATTTATCCCGCTTTGTTATCTCGATGTACTGTCTTTGAATTTAAGGCCATTCCATCCAATGAAATAGCTAAAGGACTAAGACGAGCGATTCAAGAATTGAAGCTCGAAATTGAAGACGAGACTTTAGAATTATTGGCTGATTATTCGAATGGCGATATGCGTAAAGCTCTCAACAATTTAGATTTTCTTGAACACTCTCTCGGACTAAGCGATCGCCTAATTACTAAGCAAATCGTCGCTGATTTCATCGATAAAGGTAATATTTCCTATGATCGAGGGGAAGATAAACATTACGATAATCTATCCGCCCTGATGAAATCTTTGCGCGGTAGCGATCCTGATGCTAGTCTATTTTATCTCGCTAAATTATTAGAGGGTGGCGATTTAATTGCCGCCTGCCGTCGTCTCTTATGCTCGGCTAATGAAGATGTGGGGATGGCATATCCACAAATTATCTCTATTGTTAAATCGGCTGTTGATACTGCTCTGCAACTAGGAATGCCTGAAGCACGATTGCCTCTTTCTAATGCAGCCATTTTGATTGCCACTGCACCAAAAAGTAACTCGGCTTTATCCATCGATTTAGCGATTGAAGATGTTCGTAAAGGCAAAGGTATTTCTGTTCCAAGATCTTTACAAAACACTCACTTTGATGGTGAAGAATCAGAGCAAAAAGGACAGAATTATCTCTATCCTCACCATTATGCACACAACTGGGTAAAACAGCAGTATTTGCCAGATGATATTAAACAGTCAAAGTATTACATCTATAAAGATAATAAATATGAGCAGGCTCTTAAAGTTTATTGGGAAAAGATTAAAAAGGAATAGTCATGAAAGTAATATTAACCACCGTGAGTGAAGCTTCGGTAACAATTAAAGGAAAAACAGTGGGAAAAATCGGACGCGGTTTTCTTTTGCTGGTGGGTTTTACTGATGGTGATAATCGTGAAACAGTTGAAAAGATGGTGGATAAGATTTTAGCTTTACGGGTTTTTCCTGATGAAAATGGATTGATCAACATTTCTCTTCAAGATGTCAGTGGTTCCATTCTTTCTGTTAGTCAATTTACTCTTTACGGTAATGTCAACAAAGGAAGAAGACCTTCTTTTATCGACGCTCTTCGACCAAATGAAGCTGAGTCTTTATACCTTTATTTCAATCAACTCATTGAAGAAAAGTATGGGAAAATATCTTCCGGATTATTTGGGGCAGATATGAAAGTTCATTCAATAAACGATGGGCCATTTACCCTACTGCTAGATAGCAAGGAGATATTTTAATGAAAGTATTAATTGGCTTATCCGGTGGTGTAGATAGTGCGGTAGCCGCTTACTTATTGCAGCAGCAAGGATACGAAGTCACAGCGTGTTTTATGCGGAACTGGGATGCTCTTGCGAACAACGATCAGTTAGGTAATCCGACAATTAATGATTCTCAATGTCCTCAAGAAAAAGACTATGATGATGCGGTTAAAGTCGCAGATAAATTGGGCATTAAGTTATTACGAATTGATTTTGTCAAACAATACTGGGATGATGTTTTTTCCTATTTATTGAAAGAATATCGTGATGGCAGAACTCCAAATCCTGATATTTTTTGCAATAAATATATCAAATTTGGTCCCTTCCTCGATTA
>CAYFSI010000033.1:0-4440 GCA_964345825.1 uncultured Staphylococcaceae bacterium
GAGGTGTTTCGAACACGAGAACATCACAACCAGTCTTTAGTCGAAGGAACGCACTCGCTTCATCAAGAGAAGAAACGCAAAAAAGCGGAATATCGAATTTCGAAGTCAGAGTCTTAACAACCTCTTTTAAGCCACATCCGTAAGCGTTTGATTTAATGACGGGGAAAACAAATTTTTTTGATTTTTCAAGGGCTCGGCAATAGTTGCGTTCAATAGCAGATAAGTTGATTGTTTTATAAAGCATATCAACGTTCCTTTGTTAGTAAAAATACATAGCGTTCATAGTTATTGTATAGTTTTTTTTGTTCATAAATTTTAAAGCCATGTCGTTGAAATAGTTTTTGAGAAGGAATGTTTTGAATTGCGACACTTGCATATATAAAGGGGACTTCATTTAATCGTTCCAAAGCCGCCTTCATTAAGTACTGAGCAATACCTTGCCCACGAAACTGAGGGTCTAAAAAAATCGAATCAATAATAGCGCATTGAGAAAACTCATGATTTGATAAGTAGTGATTTTGTTCATCGGGGAATATGACAATGACACCGCCCGCGAGTTGATCTTCAATCTTCAAAAGATTAATGAAACCATGTTTACCAATAAGTAGATGTTTTAATTCTTCGGCGGTAGAGGGAACAAAAAAGTTGCTAGGAAATTCGTTGTGGAGTCGTTCCATAGCTTTAAGAATATCCGGAATATCTGTTTCTTTGGCCTCAATTAGAGCCGAGTAAGTCATCTCTTTCATGGGAATATTTTACCATGAATGGCTTTATTATCAAACATAGTTTGCCGAGCTATTATCTGATCGTTAAGTCCTAAGTTAGTAAGTGCGAGTAATCTCTACAATATCTTTAGTACAAATGTTAAATGAACGAGAACTTTAAAATTTCGGGAGCGACAATCATCAATATTCCAATTATCAACATGATGACTCCACCGATAAGATGGGCGTATTTGCCAATCTTTGACGATAAAGGGCTGACTTTCAACGTCACAACCGCAATACCAAAAACAATCAAATCATCAATAAGGAAGAACAGAGTATAAAGAAGAATAAGTCCAATCGCGGTTTCGCCCGTGAATCCATTAAGGGCTAATATTTGTGTGAACATAAATGGAAAACCAGTCGAGCAAGCTAACTCAATAATATTGACGATAATTGCTAAACCGAAGACACCTAATAACGCTAAAGGAAGTGATGAAGCAGCTGCAATTTTCTTCACCCTGTCGATTAGTTTTTGCTTTGCGGAAACATTAGTGACTTTACAGCCATCTTCTTTTTTGATTTGAGATTTAATGAACGAATATAGATTGAAACCACCCGCTACAAGCGCTAAAGCACCGACGATATATTGAAAGACAACATAGTTAACTAACAGTTGAACGGTTTCAATCCACGCCGTCATCATCAAAAAATAAAAGATGCCCGATGTCAGTAAAAAAACACCGCCGATTGCCCAAATGCGTTTCTTGGATTTCGATCCGAGCACTAGGGTTATCAAAAATAAAAGTACCCACATTGCGCAAGGATTTATTCCATCGAGAAAGCCAAGTATAACAGCCAATAACCCGAGCGATATGTCACGCACATCAACTGTGCCAATCCAAGGAATATCATATTCATAATCAGATGTCGTATCGAAGTCAGATTCCTCTACTTCAATGCCGTTGATAATTTTATTCATAATATCAACGTGTTCGTTTTCAGAGTATCGTTTTAAAACGCGATTCAGCTGGGCTTCAATGGAATCGCTGAAACCAACGTAATATTTTCCACCGACGACCGTAAAAGGCGCGGTAACAGATGCATCAAAGACCGAAGCGGTTTCCTCTAACAAATCCATATTCTCACTAATGCTTATGTCAAACTCGGTGATATGGAGATTATCCATTTCTTCGATTTTTTCATTCAGGTATGTTTTTAATTGTGCGCAATGGCTACAGCCAGGTGTCGAGAAAAAGTATAAATTGACATCATAAACAATCGCTTCTTCAGCATGAGCCACCACCGCTTCTTGTGAATGGCTTGAAAAAAAGAGGCCGGCGCCTAAGACAAATGACAAAGCTATGGCAATTAATCGTTTAAATTTCATAACTGTTCTATTTTTTCTATGAGTTTCTTGGGTGATAATTCGCCAACAAAACGCGATATTTCTTTATCTTGCTCATCATAAATGATAGCGACAGGTAAAGTGCTTCCAATTTTCTTGTCTTTTACAAGTTGAGGATTTTCGTCATAATCGAATTCTTCCATCATTAAATCAGGGTGACTTTTAACAATCGTTTGATAACGGGGACGCATAATTAAACAACTAGGGCACCATAATGCGGTGATCAATACGATTTTCTTCATGCAATATATTCCTTCAAAACGTCAATAAAGCGATCAATTTCTTCGATAGCCGTGAGATGTGAAAAACTGATACGAACGCTGCTATCAGCGAGTTTCTTTTCGCCCGTTAGGGCTAATATGGTGATAGAAGTGTTTGTTTCGCTATCGCATGCCGTGTGATTTGAGATGTAAATGTCGTGGTCAGACATGTATTCAACCGTGGAACGCGATTCTTTTCCAAGAATACTGATGTTTAGAACATGAGGCAAATCTTCAAGCGTGCTATTAATAACCACGCCTTTGATATTATTTAGTTTCTCACGCGCGTAACGATTGATGTTAATCACATGCTGATGATTTTTATCGAGATTAACCATGGCAATACGCAACGCTTTTTCCATAGAAACAATTAATTCAGTTGCAGGGGTTCCACGACGAATAAAAGTTGTAGAATGCCCTCCATGTATGATTGGTGTCAATTGGGTCCGTTTGTTTGAAATCAGTAACCCAATCCCTTTAAGACCATAAAATTTATGAGCTGTTAAACTAATCAAATCAATGCCCGCTAAATCAATGTTTTCTTTTCCGATAGATTGTGTTGCGTCAACATGAAAAAACACCTTCGGATGTCGTTTAAGCATTGTTTTGATTTCACCGATTGGTTGGCGAATTCCTACTTCAGAATTAATTGATCCAACGGATACTAAAATCGTGTCATCGTCAATGAGTTTCTCCAATTCATCCACATCAATTTTACCCCATTGATTGCTGGGAGCGATTTTAATGTTAAAACCAAGTTTAGCCAAATAATTGGCCGAGGCGGTTATCGATGTATGCTCAAAAGCGGTTGTGATAATTGTTTTTCCAAGTGTACCATGGCGTAAAGCAATACCCTTTAAAGCGAGGTTGTTCGATTCCGTGGCTCCGCTAGTAGGAGTTAATTCATAATGGCTTGGCAAGCCCAAAAGATGACGGATTCGTTTTAGGGATTTTGCGATTCCTTCCGCGGCTTTTTGCCCCAAAGCATGAGCTGAATTAGGATTGCCAGGATACTTGATTACAGCGCGCTTAAAAGCTGATAAGACGAGAGAGTGTGTGGGGGTAGTCGCAGCGTAATCGAGATAGATAGATTTCATAATTAAAAATTTCTTAACTAAAAAGGGGTTGATATATCAAAAATAAACTTCCTTACTTTTATCTAGTATTTAATAAATTTGCTTCCTGGGACTCCGCAAATGCTACATTTCTCAGGAACTGACTTTTCGATATTTCCACAGACTGGACATAGAAAATAGAAAACTTCTTCAGTTTCATCTATTCTTTCTAATGCTTCTTGATAAAGGCCGGCGTGAACTTCTTCTGCTTTCATGGCAAAAGTGAAGGTCATTTCCGCTGCTTTATTTCCAGATTCTTTCGCCTCTTTAACAAAGTCTGGATACATGTCTTTATATTCATAAGTTTCTCCAGCGACACCATCTTTAAGGTTGTCCGCAGTGGAACCAATCTTTCCTGCTATTTCAAAATGTTTTAAAGCGTGAATGGTTTCGGCATCTGCTGCGGCTCTAAATAATTTGGCGGCATTTAATTTTCCTTCTTTTTCGGCTTTTCTTGCATAGGCGGTGTATTTTCGATTAGCTTCAGCTTCTCCGGTAAAAGCCGCCATTAGATTTTCATAAGTTTTGTCTTTCATGTTTTCTTTCTCGTTATTTTTACTTAGTAATTGTATTAATTCTTTAACTTTTTCCTTTGGGAGGTCATTAGGTTGATTCTCTTCAAGTAAAGATTTTAAGAATGCTAGAGCGTTATCACTTTGAGGAAGCATAAATCCTGCTTCTCGGATGATATCTTCGGCTTGAATATGATTAGACATTTGGAATGCTTTAAATAGTTTTCCAGGTAGTCCAATTGATATGCTTTCTTGTTTTGATTTGCTTGCAACAAGACTCTTGAGAACATTTACAACTTGATCTGTTTTTTCTTGTTGGTCGGGGTATTCAAAAGGCACCATCGAGATCGCTCCAGAAGGACAAGCTTCGGCACAATCTCCGCAACCGATGCACTTGGTTACATCATTAATGCTATATTCTGTATCTGTCGCTCCGGTTGG
>CAYFSI010000034.1:0-4345 GCA_964345825.1 uncultured Staphylococcaceae bacterium
AAATTCCAAATTGGCGAAGCGACTTATCTCGACATCATCGAAGAGATTAGACGTCCCGGTCGGGATATTCGTGATGATATCGAAATTGTCACTTTGAATCAAGAAGCCAAAGATATCAAAGATTTAAAAGTAGGAATGATTTTGCAAGGAACGGTTCGCAATATTATGGATTTTGGTATGTTTGTCGATATTAATGTTCATCAAGATGGTCTTGTGCATATTTCTGAAGTGGCCAATAAATTCGTCAAAGACATTTCCTCTATTTATTCAGTTAACGATATTGTGAAAGTAAAAGTCATCGCTTTAGACATTGCTAAAAAGCGTATTAGTCTGTCAATTAAACAAGTCAGCGAGAATTAATCAGAACATTTTCTAATTTGCCTGACCTGCATTAATGCTAAAATAAATATTAGGAGATATAGATTATGCTTCAACCAATTACCTATGTATTTTTCGGCCTATTTGTGGCTGCGACTATCATCCAACTAGTGTCCGCCTTCTTAGAAAAAGAAACGCTTCGCAAAATAACTAAACCATTTTGCGTATTTTTTCTCGCTCTAGCTGTAGTAGTTACTCTACCGACCCATCCTCTTGTATATATCGGAGCCTTTTTGGGAGTGTTGGGCGACATTGCCTTAATATCGAAGAACAAAAAGATATTCCTTCTTGGCACAATTCTCTTTTTATCCGGCCATTTCTGCTATCTAGGAGAAGTACTTTTTATTATGATGAAGAGCCAGCCTCTCGATTGGTGGTTCTATGCCGTGGTCGGCTTTGCTGTTCTCCTTATCACTTTGGCTGGTTACCCCTTTTCGAAAAAGATTACCGCGACACGCTATTTGGCTTTAGCGGGAAACATCTATATGGGGGTTCTCCTCCTCGTTTCGGTGGTGTCTATCATCGCTTCGGCGAGAGGATACGCTGATTTCATGATTCTTGGAGTTATTGGAGGAATATCTTTTTTGGCCTCTGATATGATTTTAACCAAATCCTTCTTCATTAAAGACTTCAAAAGAAGAGATTATTACATCATGCTCTTCTATCTTCTTGGCCAAGCGCTTATCCTAACAGGGATAACACTTACTTATGTTTTAGTCTAATCATGGAACAACAGTTAAAGAAGAAAGGAAAAAACGAAAATGAAACGATTCCATCTCACCGACACCTACGCCCTGATCAATTTTGATGCTTCCAACTGTGAATCGGAAGTCAACATTTTACAATCGCGAAGTTTTCTTAATGTTCTCGCTCAATTCATCACCAAGTTAAAAAGAGAAAAAGATATTCTCATCGAGCCTTTTAAGGATGTCACCATCTCTCAATTCCATGATGCTTTTAAACTTCTTTATTTATATAGTTTCAACGAGACTTTCTTTAAAAATCCTTCTCTACAACATCTGCTTGAGTATCAGGATGAGTTATATCATCTCACTGAAGCTTTTTACGATTATTGGCGGGATTTGCAACGATTTGGCTTAATGTTCTCTTCTCATCTCTACCATCAAAGCGCCAAAGCTCCCGACTTAATTGTCACGATTGATCGTTTCAACAGTTTAATTCTTTCTTTATACCGCACCATTTCCACTAATATTCGAGGGGAAAACTACAATGTTTTCCGTCAACTTCCAGCAGGAGTGAACGCTAATCTATTGTATGTGCATCATAATTTCCCTTATCCCGAAGATTATTCCAATCTACAAGGAGTGCCATTGATTAGCAAAATCGCTATTCGTCCCCCTTTTATTGCTCATACAAAAAGCAACACTAGGACTGACTTATTTAAAGAGATTAAGGATAATCCACTCAAGAAACTCTCAATTGATAAGATGAACTTCATGGCTTTCCCTATCAAGGTCGGTCCTTTATTGGCGTTAGTCTATATTCATCGCGACTTTTTGCATGAAGCTATCGGCTTAGCTAACTTATTTGAATTTGCTTCTTTTGACGAAATCAAAAAGCAAACCCCCAATCTAGTTTTCTTATATGGTATCCGCGAAACCGAGTATGACTGCACCTACCATCACGATCAAGCTAATGACATTTATATAGGCTTTGTTAGTCACCTCGAGAAAAATGATTATTTTGGATATTTGAAGAAAATGTTATTAACTCTCCATAATCTTTATATGATTGATCAAAAGCGACTCCCTATTCATGGGGCAATGGTGTCAATCTTGCTTGACAACAATCAAAGTAAAAACATAATCATTGTTGGCGATAGTGGAGCCGGCAAATCGGAAACCCTTGAGGCTTTGAGAATCATCGGCAAAGAATATATCAAAGCGATGCGCATTGTCTTTGATGATATGGGTGTTTTATTAGAAAAAGACGGCCATATTTACGCCAACGGAACAGAAACCGGGGCCTTTGTCCGCCTAGATGACCTAGAAGCCGGATATGCTTATCAGAAAATTGATCGATCAATATTCTTTAATCCTGATCAGACCAACGCTCGGCTTGTCCTTCCTGTCACGACTCATAAATTCATCGTAACTGATCATAAAATCGATATGATTCTTTATGCGAACAATTATAGTGAAACGGATGCGGGACTACACCTCTATGAGAATCTCGATGAGGCAATCGCTATATTCCGAACTGGCAAAAGAAAAGCCAAAGGGACAACCAATGAAGTTGGCCTCGTCGAATCCTATTTCGCCAATCCATTCGGACCAATGCAAAAGAAAGCGCAAACTGAAGTGCTGTTGAATAGCTATTTTCACGCATTAGCCAAAGAGGGCGTTGTCATTGGCGAACTATATACGAGATTGGCAATTCCTGATCAAGAAATAAGTGGTCCTCAAAAGGCTGCTAGAATCTTGCTTGAGAAATTGATTATGTAAAACATAGCTAATTTTTTGGTATCAAACATAATAAGTAAAAATTAATAGGTATCAAAAAAAGTTTGTGTTATATTATTACTCGCCTGCAATATGGCGTGTCGGACCATTAGCTCAACGGTCAGAGCGCTCGGCCCATAACCGATCGGTTCCAGGTTCGAATCCTGGATGGTCCACCATTTTATGGAGAATTACCCAAGTGGTTGAAGGGGTCGGTCTTGAAAACCGATAGGGGGTGCAAGCCCCGCTAGGGTTCAAATCCCTAATTCTCCGCCATTAGAGTTGAATATGCTCCCTAAATTTGGACCAAAAATTGGTACAATACGAAGGGAGCATTTATTATGAAAACTGCACTTGAGGAGAAACTTAAATGTGTTTATCTTCACCTTAATGAGGGGTTTCCTATTTCAGAAATTGAACGGAATTACGGTCTAAATCGTTCTACCTTGAAATATTGCTGCGCATTATATCTAAAATGGGGTGACAAAGCATTTAAAGTTGATGTCAAAAGACGTGAATATCCTCGTCAAATGAAGCTTGAAGCAATTCACGATATTTTGAACAATAACAAATCGTATGCCCAAAAAGCAATTGAGTTAATGCTTACTGATCCAAAAATTATTGGTGACTGGATGGAAAAATATCATCAAGGTGGAGAAAAAGCAATCACTGATACGCATTCTAGAGAAGCATATAAACATCACAATGACAAAGTTTTAGAAAAAGAACATAAGAAACTCCTCGAAGATTTAGAAAGAACGAAAGCCGAGAATGAATACTTAAAAAAATCGTATTCCCTAATTCTAAAGAGAAGCAAACAGCCAAAGAAAAAGTAATGGTTGTCCAAGAACTTAGGGATAAATATTCACTTCATTTGCTTCTCGATATCGCGGGTTTAAAGAAATCAACATTCTTCTATTCTTTAGGACATTTAAATTATAAAAAAACTAAAGACCAGGAAATTGGTGATTTAATTGTTAAAATCTTTAATAATAATCATAAAAAATATGGTAGACCTCGCATCGTTCAAGAATTGAAAAGGTTGGGTATTGTTATTAATAACAAAAGAGTTTATCGCCTCATGAAAGAGCGAGGCTTAACAGCAACACCTAATAAGAGAAAATACACTTCTTATAAAGGAAAGATTGGTAAAGTTTGTTCTAATCATCTGCTCAAAAAGAAGCTTAGTAAAGATAAACATGTCTACATATATGAGCGGCATTTTGAAACTGATAGACCATATCAAATCTTAGGAACGGATGTGAGCCAATTTCAAATTGGAGCGGGCAAGTTATATCTGTCTCCCATTATCGATTTCTATACCCGAGAAATTCTCGGTTATGATATATCAACATCACCTAATTATGCCCAGACAAGAAGAATGATGAAGATGATGTTTGATAGGCATGGAGAAGTATTTGGCGGGGCAATACTTCAAAGCGATCAAGGTTATCAATATCAAATGAAAGCCTATCAAAAGCTTCTAAAAGAACACGGCATAATTC
>CAYFSI010000035.1:0-2353 GCA_964345825.1 uncultured Staphylococcaceae bacterium
GGTTAATCGCTCTCATGACATCGTGATTGGAGGTGAAGGCTCCATTAATGAAATCATCTCTCTTTCCACCTGGAACACTTATTCCTGTATCTCCTAGAACTTGATTTTCAGAAATAGCAAAAGGAACAAATGTTTCGCTCCCTTGAGTGGAGGCATATTGAGAAGCTCCACTACCTGAACCGTTTGAAGGGTTCGCGTATAAGAATTGCGAAATATGGTAGTAAGCCGAGAAGTCAAATTGACTATCAAGGGCTTGATAATAAGGAGCAATTCTAGTTCCCCATCCATCGAAGTTTTCCCCCACTAAAAAGCATTCAGGAAAAATAGCTTTCAATTCATTGGCGAATTCTTTCCACCAAATAAGGTTTTTAGTTAGATCGCTCGAATAATCAAAACTACGTGTGACATTCGCACCTTTTTCATCATCATAAGATGTCTTACTTCCGACATCAGGAATGATAATGTCATTTCCCGTGTTATCGACTTCATCTTTCATATAAATATGTTTGACCGCATCAAGTCGGAAACCATCCAAGCCAAATGATAGCCAGTATTTAGCCATATTTTTAACTAAATCGCGGGTAGCTTGACATTCATAATTGATTTCCGGCATCCCGCTACCAAATTTACCGTAGTAATAGTAATTAGATTCGCCATCTCGATACCAAGAAGGATTATTACTTTCCGCATCATCCTTAACAGTAATTGTCACATATTGACCATCATCATATTTTTTGACCGTATCAGTGGCGTATTTCAAGTGATAGACGTTTCTCCAGTCAATTGCGTTGCCTTCTTCATCGAGTCCTTGCTTTGCCCATTGAGAATTCTTAAACCAGACATTGCTTTTAGAAGTGTGATTCAAAACTAAATCCATGACGATTTTCATGTCTTTTTCATGGGCTTTATACAATAATTCACGATAATCTTCTATAGTACCAAACTTGCTGTCAACAGAATAGAAATCAGAGATGTCATAGCCGTGATAAGAATCACTTTGTTGAATTGGAGTAAGCCAAAGAACTTGGATACCTAAATCATCGAGATATTCTAGAGAATCAATTACTCCTCTTAAATCTCCGATTCCATCTCCATCAGAATCCCTAAATGAGGCGACGAAAACTTGGTAGCCAACCCCTAAAGAGGTGAAGGAATCGCTGGTGGGAGACACTCCATAGGTATCAGTAATCGTATCAGTGTCACTGCGATATACTCCTGAAGTATCTTCAGCAACAGGATTGACTTCTGGTTCACTTGTCCCAGTTGCAGTGAAAGCATATTTATCAAAATTGCCAGTATTTATGTATACATGCATCGAGCCATCTTCACGGAAGTGAGTGTCGAAATCAGTGATGTACGTTTCTTTTCCACCATCACTAATCCAGTTGCTCGAGCCATCCATGCTGTCAATGCGAACAAGCAAAAAGCCAACATTTGTCACATCGACAAAGCTGACAGGATTATTATTCTTTCCGGTTTTCAAATTTGAATTATATAAATCGACATCGATAATCGCGCCATATTTATCTTTCCAAGTAGTGTTGCCACCTTTTGCGACATCCGCGCCATTCATCCAGCGAGTGCTCATCGGGTGGAGAGTGAGACTTGAGGTAACCTCAGTAACCCCTTTGTACGCCCACAATGTTCCTTCTAAATCATTCGGGCGATGAGGCCACAGCCATAAGCAATACGATTCGTAATCACTTACACTAGCTTCTTCTCCTCGATTGTAGTGAAGATATAGATGTCCTGATTCACTCCATGAGCTGACCCATTCTTCATAGGCTGTATCGGTAATCGTTGTCTCTTCGTCGTCATCTTTTTTTCCATCACAAGCGGAAAGAGGGACAAGCAAAGAAAATGTCAAAAGACTTAAACAAGTTGTGGACAAAATTCGGCGAAGTTTCATAGAGCCCTCCAAAAAGAAAAAATATCACTTCAACAATAGAATAAAAAAACATATTGTTCAAGGCTATCAAAAAACTATATGCAAAAAGATGGCTTTTTAACTATAATATTAATAGATTTAGTGCGATATTTTTATTACAAAAGGAGGAAATACGCATGAATACAAAAATAAAAAGAGCGAGTCTACTTCTTGGCATCGCTGCTTTAGGAATTGTGACAAGTGCAAGTTTATTAACTAATTCATATCATCTTTTTTCTCAAAACCAGGCCGCGACTGTCCAGACTGATCGTCGGATTTATGTTTATCTCGAAGGAGCCTGGGATAATGCCGGCCAAATGTTTATTCACTACTGGGGTGGAGCTGAAGGCACAACATGGCTTAGTTGCCCAGAGATGACTAATGTCGTCAGTGATTATTGGCAAGGGCTCTTCTATTATGATGTTC